>DASQDA010000530.1:0-4834 GCA_035634435.1 Polyangiaceae bacterium | reverse complement strand
ACGAGCCAGTGCACGAAGGGCTCCGACAACGGTGCATCTGGATCTTCGCAGAGCACGACCCATGAGGCCGTGGCGGAAGGCCCGCCCGACCACTGCAGGGTGGGTGCTTCGCTGCCGCCGTCGAGTGTACACCGCTGCGGGAGCATGCCCCGATCGACGAACGATGGGCTGGTTACCATCACGCTGGATGTGGCATCCGCGGAGGTCGCGAAGTCGGGCGTCTCGAACGTCGCGAGGCGCCGGGTAGCGAGCTTCTGCGCGCCCGCCCGCGCCGGCGACAACGCCTCGCCTACGGCTGCTGCAGCCTTGTGCAGAATTCCCATGGCGCCTGCGTGTAGCAATGAACGTACCGTGCAACAGATAACCCACTAGCGGGCCGCGCCGTGAAACGCGTCGCGCTCCAGAAGCCACTCGCGGCGCTTTCGCCTCGGCGTGGCGAACACGGCCCGGGCGCACTGAGGCACGGCTGGGGCGCCGTCGTCTCGGCCCACAGCGGTCAAGCCGGCACGAGAACTGCAAGCCTGATCAGGATCGCGCTGACACCAAGGACGCTCGCTTCAGCAAGGACTCTCGCATGCGTGTACATCATCTGAACTGCATTTCGACGTGCCCCCTCGGCGGTAAGCTGATGGACGGGCGCTCGCACGCGTCGTTGCGCGGCAAGCTGAGCTGTCATTGCCTGCTGCTGGAGATGGCGGATGAGCTGGTGTTGGTGGATACGGGCTTCGGCTTGAAAGACGTGGCGGATCCCCACAGCCGGCTGAGCCGCTTCTTTCTGACCTTGCTGTCGCCGGAGCTACGCGAGGAAATGACGGCAATCCGGCAGATCCAGCGGCTTGGCTTCAACCCACGCGACGTGCGCCACATCGTGCTCACACATCTGGACTTCGACCACGCCGGCGGGATGGACGACTTTCCGGAAGCGCGCGTGCACCTGCTCGCGGCTGAACGCGCCTCGGCCGAAGCCCGCATTACCTTGCTCGACCGCATGCGCTACCGACCCCAGCAATGGTCGACCCGCCGCAATTGGCGGGTCTACGCGCCGACCATGGGCGAGCGATGGTTCGGATTCGATTGCGTGCGCGAGCTCGAGGGCATCCCTTCCGGCGTGGCGCTCGTTCCGCTGGTGGGTCACACCTACGGTCACGCGGGCGTCGCGGTGAAGCAGGGCTCCCACTGGATGTTACTGGCAGGCGACGCTTATTTCTATCACTCCGAGATGAACCGCTCGCGGCCGCGCTGCACGCCGGGGCTTGCGGCCTATCAGTGGCTGATGGAAAAGGACCGCTCCGCGCGCCTCTGGAACCAGCGCCGGCTGCGGGAGCTCAGCGGCAGCGGCCGGGTAAAGGTTTTCTGCTCGCACGATCCGACGGAGTTCGAGCGCCTCGCTGGACGCGCGCTAGGCAGCCCGGCAATGGCCCGCCGCACGCTGCCGCCGTTGACGGGTCCCTCGCACAACGCTGTTGCCTGATGTGACACAAGGAGGAGCTCGAATGACGCGAAAGAACACACCGATTGAACGTGCCAACAAGTCACCGCAGGTGCAGCCGCAGGAGAAGCCTGCGAACAAGGGTCAGCCCCGGGTGCCCCTCGGCAAGCCGGAGCTGAAGGGCGATGCCTCCGGCCGTGCTGCAGCGGCCGCTCAGCGTCGGCCCTCCAGGAGTGCTGGTAAGGACTAGGATTGCTTGCTGGGCTAGCGGGTGCGAAGTTCCTAGGCCACCGCTCAGTTTCTTCGAGCGTTGCGGCGCCGCCGGGGTCGGCCGCGCCTTCGGGGGGTGAAGGGCGGCCATCCCCGTTGGAGTGTCGGGTGCCCTTGCGTCGGCGTGGCGCTTCGCTCACTCTGCGCCGCGAGCCGCGGGCATGCGCATCAAGAGTCTAGCCGAACAGCTCCGACCCGTCGATGTGGTGATCGGTGCCTTGCTGCTGCTGGGTGCCTACTTACGGCTCCACGCGTTCGACTTTCCGAGCAGCCTGCTCTTCGATGAGCATCACTTCGTGGAGAACGCTCGGAAGTATCTGCAAGGCCAGCCTGATCTGAACGATCATCCGCCGCTCGGAAAGCTCTTCATCGCTGCCGCGATGAAGCTGCTAGGGGACACGCCGGCGGGTTTTCGCGTGCCGGCGCTGCTGTTCGGGTTCTCGAGCATCGCTTTCGCAGGCTGGGCCGCAGCGCGGCTGTTCCACAGCACCCGCGCGGGGCTCTTTGCGGCAGCGTTGCTCAGCGCGGACGGCTTTCAGATTGCCTACTCACGCGCGGCGCTCCTCGATGGCTACCTCAACGCCTGCGGCCTCGCTGCGCTGCTGCTTGCGAGCTATTGGCTCGAGCGTTCGCGCGATTCGCGCGCATGGGCGCTCGCACTGCTGAGCGGCGCGGTGTGCGGCGTTGCGCTCGGAATCAAGTTCAGCGGTGTCGCCAGCCTGGTCCCCGTGCTGGTCGCGCTCTCGCTCGCGAAGGGCGGGCCAACCGTGCGCCAGGCGTTGCACGGAGCCGTCATTCTGAGCGTGACCGGAGTGGTCTACATTGCCACCTACGCGATCGGTCTCGCGTTGAGCGGCGGGCCTGCCTCCGTTGCCCGTGTGTTCCACGAGACCGCGCGCCTCTACGCCCATCATGCGGCGCTGACGGACATGAAGAACCCGGCAACCTCGGGCTGGGTGACCTGGGCAGTGCCGATGCGCCCGCTGCTGCTCGGTCACGTGGAACGCCTCGGGTCCGTCCGCGTGCTGACGAGCCTGGGCAACCTGGTGTCGTGGTGGTCCTGCGTGCTCCTTTCGCTGAGTTGCCTCGGATGGATCGGTTGGCGAGGGGTGGCCAGCACGCTCGAAGCGGAAGGTCCGGAGGAAAAGCTCTCGTCGGCCACCGCCTTCGAACCGAGTGCGTTCGTTGCGGAGCGAGGCCGAGCGGTGCTGGTCGTACTGAGCGTCGCGCTCGGCTTCCTTGCGCCTTGGGTTCTGACGCACCGCGATTCCTACATTTATCACTTTCTGCCCAGCTATTCGGCCCTGCTAGTGTTGCTGGCGGGCTTCTTGGGTTGGGCCGAGACTCGGCGCCCCGCCGCGGTGTTGTGGTTCTTTGCGGCTGCCCTGGTGGTGGCCGCTTTCTATGCCCCGGTGTGGTCGTTCTTCGATCTCGGGCCGCGCGCACTCCGCGCGCGGCTGTTTCTGGCAAGCTGGCGATGAGCGAGAGAGCACCTCCGTCGGGCCTGCAGGGGGAGCGTCCAGAGTCGACGCTGCCTGACCGCCACGCGCTGCGACACGAATGGCGCATCGCCCTTGCCGCGCTCCTGGTCTCGGCTGTCGTGCTGACCATCGGGGTGTGGCCACGAGCGAGCAGCGGCTCGGTGAGGTTTAGAGTCGGGATCGTGCCGAGCGACATTGACACGTTGGAGTGCCGTGGACCTGCGACGAAGCTCGAGGGGATGGAATGCGGTGAGGTCGGCTCGACGGCTGCGACACGGCCAGGTTGGCTTCGGCCTTACGTGACGCTTGGAGGTGAGCTCGTTTTGCTCTCCAACGTGTTCGAACAGCCGGAAGTGCTCGCCTGGGTGAAGCAGTCGCGGCGCGCGCGCCGCAACGAGCCCGCGGTGTTGCGCTGCAAAGGCGTGGCACACGCACATCTTCCGTCCGTCGAGGTCCGCTTCCGCCCCGAAGACGCGTTCAGGCGCAATGCCCACGTCCCTGTGGTGCGCGTGAGTCACTGCAGCGTGGAGGACAGGTAAGCGCAGGGACCTCTCTCCAGAGCAGGCGACAAGGTAGTCCACGCGGCACGCTGGCACCCGTTTTCGAGCCGAGCCCGTGAAAACCGCCCTCCTCCTGGGGGGGTGTCAAAGTTGCCCTCTGCCCGGCTCGGTCTGGGGCCGCTACACCTGAAACTGCCAGCAGGGGTCCCCATGAACGTTCGCCTTCTCATCGACGGCATCGTGCGCCAGACGATGGTGCTCATTGCCCAGCTCGCGACCTCGGGCGGCCTTCGCGCGCCCCTGGCTCACGTGGCCGGGCAGGCATTCCTCGAGCTGGCGAAAGAGCTGCAGAGCCAGGGTGTATCCAAAAAGGTCAGCGCCGACATGTTCGGCATGGCCTTGCGCACCTATCAGCGACGCATGCAGCGGCTCGGGCAGAGCCAGACGGACAGCGGCCGCTCGCTCTGGGAGGCCGTGCTCGAGCATATCGAGCAGCACGGTGTCGTCGGACGCGAGCAGGTGTTTGCCCGTTTCCGACGCGACGACGAAGCCTCGCTGCGGGGCGTGCTGCGTGACCTGGTAGAGAGCGGATTAATTTTCTGCTCGGGTGCCGGGCGAGGCGCCGTGTACCGAGCCCTCACCGGCGATGAGCTCGGCACGGCGCGAGAAGCCGGCGACCGCGTTGGGCTGGAGGCGTTCGTCTGGAGCCTCGTGTACCGTGAAGACTCGCCCACGCGGGAGCGGCTGCTCGAAGTGAGCGGGGTTGCGGCGGCCGAGCTCGAGGTCGTATTGCAAGGGCTGCTCGCTTCAGGGCGCGTCGAGCGCCGAGTTGCAAATGGAACCGAGATGTTCCTCTCGCGCTCGCTCGTGCTCGGCATGGAGGATCCAGCTGGCTGGGAGGCGTCGGTGCTCGACCACTTCTCGACGCTCGTGCGCACGGTCTCGAGCAAGCTCGCGGTCGATCAGCGCGCGAGCCTCAGCGACGAGGTCGGCGGCAGCACCTATCATTTCGAGCTCTGGCGCGGGCATCCGCTGGAAGCAGAGATCGTCGGCGAGCTGCGACGCTTTCGAGAGCGCATGAGCGCCTTGCGGCGGCGGCTGGACGAGCACAACGAGGCGCACGCAACGGAGCGACCTGGTTTCGCCGTGCACGC
>DASQDA010000529.1:0-22480 GCA_035634435.1 Polyangiaceae bacterium | reverse complement strand
AACGCACGATGAGCGTGAGCCGCTCGGTTGCGACCTCGACGCGCTCGGGGCTTTCGCGAAGCTCGAAGCGGACGGGCGGCGGCATGGCGAACGCCGCGGCAAAGGTCGGGGCTTCGTCGAAGCGGCCCGCCTGCGAGATCTTCAGCCGCAAGATGTCGCTGCGGATGACGTCCACGCGCAGAAACACGTCACCCAGCGCGATGAGCACGCTGCGCTCGTCGCGCGTCACCCTTCCCACGGCGCCAAGAGGCACGAAGTGTGTCGATTGGACTCCGCTACGGGTCATGTGCGTGTCACGTTTGGCTGGCCGAGTCGGCTGCTACCAGGGCGCAGAGCTCGCGGCTTCCGCGCGTGAGCCCGGAGCCGCGAGCTTTCGATCGAGGACCTTGACGGACTAGCTCAGCCCGGCGTGCCCGACTTGAGCGCAGCGTCGATCAGCCCGGAAATGGCTGCGAAGTCGGTGGGGTTTTCCACGCGCGCGCCGTTCAGGAACATGGTTGGGGTGCCTTGCACGGAGACCTGCTCTCCGAGCTTCAGATCCGCCTCGACCTGACTGGCGTACTTCTTTTCGTCGAGCGACTTCTTGAATTCCGCGACGTTCAGTCCCGCCTGCTTGGCCTGATTCTCGAGCGACGCGCGGTCGAGCGCCTTCTGGTTCTCGAACATCTTGTCGTGAAACTCCCAGAACTTGCCTTGCTCGTGTGCGGCAAGCGAGGCCTCGGCGGCGACGCGCGCGTTGGCATGCATGGCGAGCGGGAACTGCCGGAATACGAAGCGCACCTTGTCGCCGTACTTTTCGCGAATCTGGTGGGCCGTGGCGGCGGCACGCGAGCAGAAGGGGCACTCGAAATCCGAGAACTCCACGATGGTCACCTTGGCGTCGGCAGGCCCGAAGCTCGGCGCTTTCGGATCGGCCATGGCCGCCTGCAGCTCCGGCGTCAAAGGCTTGTTGGCCGCTTCCATCTTCTGCAGATCGGGCAGGATTTGCGGAATGTTCTCGAGCATCATCTTGCAACGCTCGGGCGGAAACTGCTTGGTCTGCGTGGTGACCATCTCGCACGTCTTGGTGGTCGGCCCGATCGCGTCACACAGCTTCTTGACGAGCGTGTCACAGTTGGAACGCAGCGACGTGAGCTTCGTAGTCGAAAACGCGATGTCCTTGATTCCGGCCGTGCAAGTGGCGGGCGACATCAGATCCGCGCTCGTCTTGAAGCTCTGACAGGTGGCTGATTCGGCGCCTGCCTTCTCACAAATCTTGGCGGCGTATTGCTCGCATGGACCTGCGGCCGCGGCAGCGGCGCCCGAGCCGGACGGACTCGCTGCTGGTGTGGACTTGTCCGAACGCGACTTGCAGGCCGGGACACCCGCGAACATTGCTCCAGCGAGCCCCAGAGCCAGCGGCGCTGTCCACCGCGAGCGCCCGTACTTCGATCCAATCATGACCCTCAATACCTCTCTGCCCAGCACGGATTCGTGCGAGCCGGGCGGATCTAGCAGCTCTTTCGGCCTGTGGCTACGCAGCCGGCGCGCTTGGACGCATACGTCGGCGTCCGCGGCTCGCGGCCTCCGAAGGCAGCTCCGTGGCTGTTACACCTTGAGTGAAGCCGTGCAGTGGTGCAACTCGCGAATTGAACGGGCTAACGCCAGCTATCTACTGCGCTGCGGGGACTGCCGGGCTTTTCCGCCTGCTCAAGGGCGAGGTTGCCAGCTGACGCTGCAAGGTCACGGCTCGATGGGCCCTCCGCCAGCGAGGTGGCGCTTACCTTCCCCGTGGCGTGCGGCAGAGGCAAGCTCAACTGCGCGAGCCAACGCTCCATCTCGGCGGCGATCTGTCGCATGGCTGGCCCACGGATGATGGCGTCGTGGTCGCCCGCGACCTTCGCGATCTCGATTGGACCATCGATTCCAGCCGCCCAGCCGTTGGTCGGATCGTCGATGGTGCCGACGAAGGGCACGCTCGACTTGATGAGCAGCAGTGGTAGCGAGAGCCGCTGGGTGATGCAGTAGGAGTCGCCCGCCGCGTGCATCTTCATCCACAGATCGGTGAGTTGACGTTTCAGCTTCGGATCCATGGCCCGAAAGACCTCGTCGTCACGCCGCACCCCGATGTCCTTTTCGACGAAGAGCGGCACTCCAACGCGTTCGCCGAGCCGTGAGGCCAGGCGCTGCAGCCGGCTTTGCAGCATGGCCCGGCGCTCGGCGGGGGCAGCGCTGCGCAGCTGCTCCCAGTGCGAGCCGAACCGGGACATGAGCGGCAACTTGCGCGGGTATCCAGGTGCGAACCCGTCCACGAAAATGAGCCCGAGCACGGGGATGTTCCGGGCGAGAAGCTGGTGCGCCAGCTCGAAGGCGACCGGCGCCCCCAGCGAATAGCCACCAAGCACGATCGGCCGCGAGGGGGGTTTCTTCAAGAGCTCCTCGACGTACACGGCAGCAACCTCCTGCAGGCTGGAGCAGGGGGCACATTCGCCGTCGGCCCCGACCGCGCGAATCCCATGCACGGCGTGTTTGCCGCTGAGCAGCTCCGCGGCTTCCTGGAAGATGAACACATGACCGCCTACGCCGGACGTCATGTAGAGCGGAATCCCGTTCCCCGGCAGGTTCATCCGCTGGATGTACTTTCGCTCCAGCTCGGTCCCGGAGCGCTTCGCTTCGACGATGCGCGCAAGCTTGGCGACGGTGGGAGCGAGCACCACCTGCGAGAGCGGAACCTCCACGCCCAGACGATTGGCGATGCGCGTGACGAGCAAGGTGGCGAGCAACGAGTGCCCACCGAGAGCGAAGAAGTCGTCATGAATACCGATGGGCCGCTTCTGCAGAAGCTCTTCCCAGAGCTCGACGAGCTTGCGCTGCATGCCGGAGGTGGGCGGCTCTGCCGCTCCCGCTCCGAGGCACGTGCTCGGGTCGGGCAAGGCCTTCCGGTCCACCTTGCCGTTGGCGGAGAGCGGCAGCGAGGGCAGCGCAATGACGCGACACGGAACCATGTAAGCAGGCAGCGTTTGCGCCAGGGCAGTGCGTACTCGCGCCTCGTCGGCGCTGCTTCCCGTCCGCGGCACGACGTAACCAACGAGCGACTTTTGCCCGGAAGCGTCAAGCACCGCGGCGCAGAGCGCTTCGCGAACGGCGGGCAACGCGCACAGCGCCGCTTCCACCTCACCCATTTCGACGCGGTAGCCGCGAATCTTTACCTGGAAGTCGGCACGGCCCAGAAATTCGAGCGTACCGTCGGCGAAATAGCGGCAGACATCGCCCGTCTTGTAGAGGCGCCCCCCGGGTCGAAATGGGTCCTGGATGAAGCGTTCGGCAGTGAGATCCGGTCGGTTCAAATAGCCCTCGGCCAGACAGGCGCCGCCGATGTAGAGGTCACCAGCAACGCCAACGGGCATGGGCCGCAAGTGCTGGTCGAGCACGTGATAGTGGGCATTCTGAATGGGATAACCATAAGGAATGGATCGCCAATGAGGCTCCACCTTCTCGATCGGGAAGTAATTCGACCAGATGGCGGCTTCGGTGGCGCCGCCCAAGCTTCGGACCTTCACGCCTGCGAACACGCCCTGTAGCGTCGTGGGCAACGACACGGGGATCCAGTCGCCGGACAGCTGCACCAGGCGCAAAGTCGACCTGGGCGCGCTGGCAGGAAGGAAGGACTCGAGGCGCGCGAGCGCTGGCGGAGCAGAGTCCCAGATCGTGATGCCGGGCTCACACAGGCGACGCACGAGCTCGGCCGGCTCCGAAAGAAGCGCCGGCAATGCCACCTCGACCGAGGCGCCTGCGGCCAAGGCTCCAAAGACGTCGTAGACGGAGAGATCGAAGCTCGGCGACGTCACGAACAGCAAGCGGTCTTTGCTGGTGACCTCGAACGTCCGATTGACCCAGTCTAGGGTATTGACCACCGCGCGATGCGTCAGCACCACACCCTTGGGAACACCGGTGCTGCCGGACGTATAGATTGCGTAGCAGACGTCGCTCGAGCTGGCGGCGCACGCTGGCCGGTCCTCGGGCGCTGCTTGCAGCGCCGGGCTGCCGAGCAGGACAGGCGCGCAACCGGCGGGTAAGCGGCATTCGAATGGAGCCGAGATCACGGCGAGCGTACAAGCTGCGTCCTGCAGCATGAGCTGCGCGCGCTCGCTGGGGAACGCCGGGTCAATCGGCACGTAGGCGGCTCCAGACTTGGCGATGCCCAGCATGGCCAGCACGAGGTCGAGCCCCCGCTCCACCAGCAAACCAACGTAGACGCCGGGACGGGCGCCGCGACTCTGCAGCACATGGGCGATGCGATTGGCGCGCCTCTCCACCTCGAGGAAGGTCAGACAGCTGCCCGCGCAGATCAGCGCCACGTCGTGCGGCCGCTCCTGCACCTGTCGTTCGAACCCGTCTTGCAGGCGCAGCGACTCCGGAAAGGGACGAGCCGTGGCGTTCCACTCGAACAGCTGCCGCTGGCTAGTGGCTTCGTCGAGCAGCCAAACGCTGGACAGCGGTTGCTCTCCATCGGCGGCCACCACGGCGGCAACGTTGGCGAGAAATCCAGCTAGCTCCACCAGCCGGGCGGGCTCCACTTGGCCATCGCTCACGAGCGCAACACTCTCGTCGAGGACGTGCAGCCCCAGTCGTGCTCCGGGCGGCAAACCGGCATCGCCTACGAGCAGCGCGACCGTCGAGAGCTCGCCGCGTTGTAGCGACGCCTGCGCCGCAAGCGCTGGGTGGCGCGCCACCAGATCGTTGAGGAAAGCCCCGGCACCTTGCACGCGCTGCCAGGCCGCGGCCAGCGTCGAGACGAGCACCGCAAACCCTTGCTTCGGCACCACGGAAGCTCGGAGCGGCACGGATGGGAAGAACAAGGCTGCCGCAGGGCCGAGCGCGGCGCGCAGCTCGCTGCTGACGACCGCCACGTCCACCACGTCGTGTTGCAGCAAACAAGAAAGCACGAACGCATACAGCGCCGAGAGGGAAGCAACACGATCATTGAAGAAGCGCGCTTCGAATGCCGCCGGCAGCGCGACCTCCACGCGACTCGGCTGCAATCTGGCTGGCGCCTCGAAGGGTAGGGCGGGCGAGCAATGGTCCATCAGCGCCTTGACGAAGAAGGGCTCCGCTTCAGCCACCTTGCGCGACAGAGCCGTCGCTACGGCGCGCGCGTCGTCCTGCAGAACCTCGCCGACCCTGACGCCCAGGGCGCTAGCGGCTTCGACCGGAGACAGAGCGGCTCCGGTCAACGTGGAGAAGCGACCGAGACGCGCGACGCCGTCCGCACAAGCGACCTCGAGGTGAGCCTCGTCGATGCGCAGGAGGAGCCCCGGCGAGCCGTGGCCCGCAAGCGGCTGACACTCGCGAGCGATGACGGCGCGGCCCCGATGAGCTACTTTCATCGAGCCGAAGCGATTCGGATAATTGCCGAACTCACACGCGCGGATCAGCCGATCGATTTTCTCCGCCGAAGAGCCAAAGTCGATGCTGCACAAGGCTTCGGGTCGATCGTGCCGCGAGTAGATCAGCCGAGCTGTCGTCGCGTCCTGGGGCGTCGCGGTGAAGTCACCTTGTTCCAAGCGGCCGAGCAGAGTGCGAAAGCTCTCGAGCGCCAGGGCTGCGTTCCTCATGTTCATGGAGACGGACGTCTCGCGCGCGTCCAGGTCCATCACTCGACGTTCGAGAATGGCACCCTCGTCGAGCCCGGCCACCAGGTAGTGCCAGACGATAGCGTGGCTCGACTCGCCGTTCGCGAGGGCCCACGCCGAGCCGTTCATGCCCGCATAGCGGGGTAGGGGACCGTCGTGATAGTTGATTGCCGCTCGCTTCACACGTGCGATGTCAGCGGGCGCAATCAGGGCTGGATGAGTGATCGAGAGTAAAAGGTCGACTTCGGCGCGCGCCAGCAGCGCTGGATACTCGGCGCGCGCCAGCACGGCAATCGAGCGCTCGCTCGCAAAGCGCACGATTGCCGCCGCCGAGCTGACGATCGCCAAGATGCGGTGACCGCGCGCAAGCAGTACCTCGGCGCAGCGTGCAACGAGTGGTTCCTCGCCGAGCAGCACGCACGCGAATGGCGTCACCTCGGAGCGGGCCAAGCCCACTCCGTTCCCACCGTTTGCAGCCAACATACCCGACCTACTCTACCAGCGAATGCCGCTCTCTCGCGAGTTTCTCGCGGACCTCAGCACCCGACATTGGCGCTTCCCGGCAGCTGCTGCTTACAGCGTGCACGCGTATCCGCCCGGCACAATCAGTCGCATCAGCGCTGTCACACACCCTGCGCAGAGCTGTGTGGAGGTCCGTCGTCGCGAGCGACTGTCACACAGCAAGACCTGGCGGTCGCACCCACGGGTCTCCGGTATGGCGCCCTCCGGTGAGCACACGACGCGCGTCCTCCACGCTGCGCGCGCAAGCCTTAGCTCGTGCCATGACGTCGCGCTTTCCCCGTCAAAACCACGTGCAGCTTGACCTGGCTGCGTTGATGAACGATACACGGCTGGCGCTGGCTACGGTGTCGGTTCTGAGCAGCGGCCACGAAACGTTCATACTCGCGGGTCACTGACTTTGACGTCCAGAACTACGGCATCTCGTGCCACAAGCGCGGTGCGACGGTGAAGAGCATCACCGATCGCGACACCGTCGTCGCTCAGGGTTCACTCCTGATTGCAGCCAAGTGGGCGGACGGCTGGTGCGATGACATGCGAAAGAACGGTCGGGCCGTGGCTGGTGGCTGGCCAGGCACGCTGCCCGAGGCACGCGCCAGGGTCACCGCCTATTTCGAGCGCGAGCTCGCCCGGCGCGGCATGCTGCAGCTGAGCTCTGACGAGCTGGTCTCGGCAACACGGGCAACCTATGAACGAGCCAAGCAAGCTTGGTTCAGCGCGCAACTCGCCAGTCAACGGCGTGAACGGCGCAGCGGATCGGAACCATGACTGCCAAGAAGAGCAACGAAACGCTGCATATTACTCAGCAGTTTCGCGCGGGACGTGCCCGAGTTTACGACTTCAAGTGGGCGGCGAGCACGCTCACAGTCCGTGTCTTCCCGCGTGAGAACGAGGCTGACCCCGGCGACTGGCGCATCGAAGCGCGGACGACCGATTCGCCCGAAGCTTTGGTCGTTGCGGAGTGGGCCACCACGCGCACCTTGGCTTTGCAGCAAGTCGGCAAGTCCTGGGACTCGAAGACCGGCACCCACGGGCTGCCTGCTTTCGACTGGGATGCCGTCACACGCGCCCTGGTTGCGGTTCGCGCCCTTTGATGGGCGGATCGGGACGCGGTTCGTCTACGACGCGACGCTGAAAGGGCCGCCGCGAGCCAGCGCTCGCTGGTAAGCCGGACGAGCGTGAATACGCTCCAGGAATGCCGCCAGTCGCGGGGTCGTGCCAGGCTCGGCGGCGCGCGCGATCGCAGCCTCCACCACGAAGCTCATCTGAACATCCGCTGCGCTGAAGTCGTCGCTCGCAAACCAGCGTGACTTGCCGAGCTCTGCTTCAAGGTACTGCACGTGTCGCGTGAGCTGAGGATCGACCAGCTTGCGGAGCACGGCGCCGGCGAGCAGCCTGGCGAAGGGCCGCATCACGAACGGCATTGGGCCCTGAGGGATGCGACTGAAGACGAGCTTCAACAGCAAGACAGGCATCGCCGAGCCCTCGGCATAGTGGAGAAAGTACGTGAAGCGTAGCCACTCCGGCGTGCCGCGCGCAGGCCGCAGGCGCCCGTGACCGTAGCGCTCGAGCAGATACTCGATGATCGCGCCCGACTCGGCGACGGTCGTGTTGTCGTCCGTCAGCACCGGGGACTTGCCGAGCGGGTGCACGGCAAGCAGTGACGGCGGCGCCAGCAGCGTCGTGGCATCGCGTTCGTACCGCACCACCTCGTATTCGAGCTCGAGCTCTTCGAGCAGCCACAGCACACGTTGCGAGCGCGAGTTATTGAGATGGTGGACGCGGATCATGCTTCGCTATAGCCCAGGCGCGGACGCGAGGTACTGTCCGCGGCCGGACGGCCCTATTCGGCTTGCGAGCGAAGCTGCCAGACACCGTCGTCGACCACCGCCAGCGGGTCTCCTGCAAAGCGCATGTAGCCCTGGGCGATCAACGTATCGACGATGTTCTCAGCCTCGAGCTCGGAGCACTGGAGAAGCTCGATGAGCGCATCGCGTACTCGGGTCTTGCCCTCGAGGTATCCGACCAAAGAACGCACGCTCAGGCGCGCCCCGAGCTGTTCCGTGGTCTCGGCGAGGTCGATGTCTTCCGGCCGCAGCTTCATGCTCGCAAATTTGAGGAAAGACTCGGACACGTCCAGGAAAATCCAGCTCTGAGGGCCTGAAGTCGTGAGCCTCGCCGGCCCTGACGGCAAAAGGTTAACGGGCGGTTCTGAAGCTGCTCTCCGCACCGCGAGCAGCTTCTTCACCTACCGACGCCCGGGCGCCCGCCCTTGCGTTCGTGCTGTCAGAGCTCGAACTTGCCGAAGGCGTCGAGGTCCTTGAACGCCTCCACCAAGCGCGCGGCCATGCCCTTCTCCCCGATGTGGATCCACGCGCGCGGGTCGATGTACTTCTTGTTGGGCGCGTCGGGACCTTCGGGGTTGCCGAGCTGGGTCTGCAGATAGTCCGACTTTTCGTCCATGTACTTCTTGATAGGACGGGTGAAGGCCCACTGCGTGTCAGTGTCGATGTTCATCTTCACCACGCCGTAGGAGACGGCCTCGCGGATCTCCTCCTGGCTTGAGCCGGAGCCGCCGTGGAACACGAAGTTCACGGGCTTCGCGGAGGTCTTACGGTCTGCCTGGATCTTGTCCTGCGAGCTCTTCAGGATGGAGGGCGTCAGCTTGACGTTACCCGGGGAGTAGACCCCATGTGTGTTGCCGAACGAGGCAGCCACGGTGAAGGGACCGACGGGGCTCAGGGCGTCGTAGGCAGCGAGCACTTCCGAGGGCTGCGTGTAGAGCTTGGAGTTCTCCACGCCGGAGTTGTCGACGCCGTCTTCCTCGCCGCCGGTGACGCCAAGCTCGATTTCGAGCGTCATCTTCAGCCGCGCCATGCGCGTCAGGTATTTGCGCGAGATCTCCAGATTCTCGTCGAGGGGCTCTTCGGAAAGGTCGAGCATGTGTGAGCTGAAAAGGGGCTCACCGTGCGTCTTGAAGTACGCCTCGCCGGCGTCCAGCAGGCCGTCGATCCACGGCAAGAGCTTCTTGGCGGCGTGGTCCGTGTGGAGCACGACGGGCACCCCATAGACAGCGGCCATGGTGCGGACGTGATGCGCCCCAGCGATGGCTCCGGCAATAGAGACCTGGTGTTGCTTGTTGTCCAGGGTCTTGCCGCCGTAGAACTGCGCGCCGGTGTGCGAGAACTGAATGATGACGGGAGACTTGGCTTCCCGTGCAGCGGCCAGCGCCGCGTTGGCCGTATGCGAGCCAATCACGTTGACGGCGGGTAGCGCGCACTTGCTTTCCTTGCAGTACGCGAAGAGCTCGTCGAGCGCGGTTCCGGTGACTATTCCTGGTTTGAGCTTGAGAGGTGCGGCCATCGTTCCTTCTTTCTTTCGCGCGGCCTCCGCGGGGAGGAGCCGCGCGACCGAGTTGTCAGCTGAGACGCTCTACACCAGCTTTTAGTGTCATCGAGCGCAATTGCACCCGGGCGGCTCACCGCGTCGCCAAATCAGCCTGGGAGCTGCCGCCATCCGCCGATGCTGGCTAATGTTTATTGTCTTTCCCTCGGCTGCAAGCAGGAATGTACACCCTGGCGGGCCTCCTCGGCGGCCCCCGCCGCGAGCGTCCCGCCTGGCGCTGCGCGTTGCGCGATGCGGCGGACACGCGGGCGAAACCAGTGGGGCGGCCGCCGTCTGGCGGTCCATTGCGTCGGCGTCGGTGGTGCATCACAACAGGCGCGCGGTGGCTCAAGAGTACGACTGTCGGAGCTGCGGAGCCTGCTGCCACGCTCGCGAAGGCACGATTCTGGTCTCCAGCTCGGATATCGTGCGCTGGAAGCGCACCGGAAAGACGCACATCCTCGAGCAGCTGGCCCCTGGGCACTTCGGACAGGAGGCCTTCGCCATGGGGCCTCGGGGCTGCTGCGTGCATCTTGGAATGCCGGGGGCGCCGAACGACTGCTCCATTTACGAGACGCGCGCCGAGGTCTGCCGCGAGTACGAGGCGGGCGGTTGGCAATGCCTCGAAGCTCGTAAGGAGCGTGGGATCCGCTGAACCCGGGCTCCGCTGGGGCTAGCGCGTGAGCTTGCCGAGCAAGGAAGGGACTTCGCCGAGCAGCTCGCGAGCCAGGAAACCGAGGGGGCCCATCCTGGCGGCCAGAGCATCGCCGGCCTTCGCGTGCAGATAGACGCCCCAGACTGCCGCCTGCAGCGGGTCGGCCCCGCGTGCACAGAGGCCGGCAATTATCCCGGACAGGGTGTCCCCGGAGCCAGAGGTGCCCAGGCCGATGTTGCCCGCAGTGTTGTGAAAGGCCGTGCCGTCCGGTGCGGCCACGTACGTGTGCGCCCCCTTGAGGGCAACCACCACGCCGAGCTCGGCGGCAGCAGCGCGTGCGACCCGCAGCGGCTCGCGCACTACTCGTTCCCGTTCGAGCCCGCGAAGCTGTGCCATCTCACCGGCGTGGGGCGTGATGACGATGCCGCCAGCGTGCCCGCGCCGCGGCTTGCCGGAAGCGAGCGCCTGCAGCGCTGCAGCGTCGAGCACGATGCGCGCGTCGCAACCGTTTTCGATGCATTGCTCGAACAGGGTGATGGCAGCCCGCGGGTCCATCATGCCGGGCCCGAGGAGGAGCGTGCTGCAGCGGCCGATCTCGTCGGCGATGGCCGACCCCGAGCTTGGGGAAAGCTCACCGCTTGCGAGCTGCTTCAACGCAATGACGCGTGCTTCGGGGATCGCGACAGCGAGAGCCGCCGCCACGTTCGCGGCCGTGGCTATCTGCAGCTTGCCGGCCCCCGCCCGTAGTGCCCCCGTCCCCGCCAGCAGGACGGCACCGGGGATTTGCTCCGAGCCGCCGACTACCAGCACGCGCCCGCGGGCTTCCTTGCCGCCGTCTTCGTCCAAGCTCGGCAACTGCCAGCCTCGCAGCAGCGCCGCCGTGATGAGCGTTGCCTCGGCGCGTTCGGAGCGGGGCGGCGCTTTTCCTCTCATCGAGGCGCCACCACGGCATCCGGCTCTCCGGTCACCGTTTCGCCGGCCTGCTCCAGCGGGCTGACGAAGTTGTAGCGCTGCAGGGCGAGCTGCCCCCGCCCTTGGGGGTCGTGCTGGAGCTCGTAGGCAGTGATCGAACAGTTTGCGACGTCACGTTCGCTGTCGATGGCCAGGATCGCCTCTTCGCTCAAATGCTCCAGCAAGTAGCGGAAGCAGAGCACGACCACCTGATGTGCCACGATCAACACGCGTTCGCCGCGGTACTGAAGCTGAAGGTGATCTTGAATGCTGCGCAGTCGCAGGATGACGTCGCACCAGCTCTCGCCGCCCGGCGGGCGGTAGTAGAACTTTCCGAGGTGCAGGCGTAGCTCCCACTCGGCGGGAAACTTGGCGACGATGCCGGCGCGAGTGAGCCGGTTGAGACTGCCGAATTCTTTTTCGCGCAAGCGCTCGTCCTGCAGAAGCAAGGGCGGCGTTGCCAGCTCTGCGCTCTGCACCAGCAGGCTCGCCGTCTGCACGGCCCGCAGATAGGGCGAGGTGAGAATGACGCTCGGCTGTTGCGTTGGTGGCAGCCGTCCGAACCAGCGCCCAAGCGCCTGAGATTGGCGCTCGCCGAGCGGTGACAGCGGCACATCGACGTCTCGCTGCGCGATGTCGATGTGCGGTAGCCCGGCCAACTCGGCAGCATCGCGAGCGACATTGCCAGCGCTCTCCCCGTGGCGGATCAGCCACAGGGCTGACGGCCAGGACTGCTGCGAGCTAACCACCACGGTAGGCAGAGGATTACCCGCAGGCTCGTGTCTGTGCAAGCGTCGCGGATGCGGCACGCGCTGCAAGGGCGTGGCAAACAGGACGCGTGCCCATAACTGCCCCTTCGAGTTACCCCGGTCCGATCCGTACCGACACCAGCAACCCCTTTGCCCGCCACACCATGGCCGTGCGCGTTCCGGCGATCCTGGCCTCCGTGCTCGAAGCGAACCGGGAGTACGGCAGCAGCGTCCGGGAAGCGGTGGTCGGCCTTGCCGAGGGCCTGAAGGGCGATGGCAGCTTGCCAGGCCTGGGCGCGAACGCTCTTCATGCCGAGCCTTGGCCGCGAGAGCTCGCGCGCCGCGCGGGTGAGACCTGGCTGGGGACCGACTGGTTCTTCGCCGAGACGTATGCCTACCGCTGCCTCATCGAGCGCACGCACTACTGGCAAACCGGGCGCGATCCCTTTGGTCCGACGAAGCTCGCCGAGACCAGCAGCGAAGGCTTCGGAACTGCCCTGCAGGCAGCGCTAGAGCTCGGCGGAGCCTGCGAAGAACGCCTGCATGCGCTCCTTGGCGCCTCGTGGTTCGGCAATCGCATGGATCTGAGCTTCGCGGCGGCGCGGGAGCGCGGCACGCTGGTACACGCGAGTGATTGCTTGGCGGACCAACGCGAGCTGGCCGTCGAGCACGTGCTCCGCAGCAGCGGCGCGGTCCATATCGTTTGCGACAACGCGGGCACCGAGCTCGCCATGGACCTGGCGCTGACGGACTACCTTCTCGACGAGCTGAAGGCGAGCGTCGTGCTGCACGTGAAGCGACATCCGACGTTCGTGAGTGACGCCACGGCCGAAGACGTTCATGCATTCCTGCAGGGGTCGTTGCCCGCGACCGCTCGCACGTCGCTCGCTCGGCGCGCGCTCGCGCGGCTATCGGCTGCGCGCGAGGCCGGGCTGCTGCTCATCGAGCCACACCTCTTCTGGAATGGTCCAGAGCCCTTGTGGCAGATGCCCTCGCTCTTGAAAGAGCGGTTCGCTCAGGCACGGCTCGTGATCCTCAAAGGGGACGCCAACTACCGGCGCGCCCTGGGCGACGCCCTCTGGCCTGCAACGACGCCGTTTGCTGACGTCACGGACTATTTCCCCGCTCCCCTGCTGGCGCTGCGCATGCTGAAGAGTGACCCTATCATCGGTCTGCGCGCGCAGCAGGTCGAGGAGCTGGACGCGAGCGACGCCGAGTGGCGTGTGAACGGTCGCCGCGGTGTGGCTTCGTTGGGCGGGGCGCCCGCGCTCGGACCAGGAGCTAAGACGAGCTGACCACGGGCAAGCTGTCGACGCTGAAGGTGCCGTGTTGACTGGTGAACGCGAATGCACCGGACGCATCGGACTGCTGCTGCTGGAAGCCACCGATACGGTGGTCCCCCGTAGCGTAAACGGTAACCTTCCCCGCGCGCTCTACCGCCAGCCGGGCCGCCTGCGGGAAGTAGGCGTAGCGGGCGGCGTTTTGGCCACCGGTGCTGCTCGGGGACCCGAGCTCGGTCGGCCACCACCCCTCGCCACCAGCGGCAGCTCGGGCGGTGCCTTGCGCGGACAAGGGGTCGGCGAACAGCTGCTCGGCGCTCAACGAGCTCGAGAGCTCGGAGCAGAGGGCGTCCACCGTCGCCTGCAGCTGTCGATTGAACATGTCTCCCACCATGGTCATGCCCCCGCGCATCCACTGCCCACTGCCTCCGAGCTCCGGGTGGTGGAACTGCGCCATCGTTCCTCCACCCGCAACCACGGCCGCGAGCAGCGTGGAGACGGCTTCCACGCTGACCGCGTAACGCCGCGCCAGATCATTGACGGCCGCTTCTCCTGCACTGCTCAGCTGCTGCATGTTGCCTCGCGCGGAGCTTCCGCAGCGTCCGCAGCCGGAAGCTTACCGCAGCCGGCGCACCGCGCTAGACTTGCGCCCGACACATCGAGCTTGCGTTTCCGAAACACACGCTCACGACGCGAGAGCTTGCGCGCGTAGCTCACCAACGCGCCGAGCGATGATGGCGAGCAGCCGCTGCGGATCGAAGGGCAGCTCGAGCATCAACCGATCCAGCACGGGGTCCATGCCGCGCAGAGCGGCGAGGCTCTCCACTGCGCCGGCGGCGACGGCCATGCTGAACCTTCCGCGGGAGAGCAGCAAGGCCAGGCTGGACAGAGCACGACCATCGTGCCGTTTGACGTCGGGTCTGCGGCTCAGCGATACGAGCAGACACGACGTCTCGAGCACATCGGCGTGCAGGCGGCTCTTCTTCACCTGGTCGAGCCGGGTGCCGCTCGAGCGCGCGAGGCGACGATGCAGCGCGAGCAACTGCGCGCGCTCGCGCGCAGGTCCCGCTGACATCCCCGGCTCTTGCAGCAAGATGCCGAGCTCGGAGCGCGCGACGATCAGCGACCAGCTCAGGTTGGTCCGGCCTCGCACGACAGCAACCATGGCACCCCGAAAGTCGCTCACCAGCTGACGCATGAGCAGCGCCTGCTCGAGCTCGCCGCGCACCGAATCGGGGACCTCGAGGCCTGCGAGCAGCTCCGAGAGCGTGGCCATCACCACGTACAGCCGGCGCCGGATCATCTCCATCGCGGGCCGCGAGGCCGTGCGGACGGGCATGAGCGACAGGCGTCGCCGCACGTCGCGGACGGCGAGCAGGGCGCTCGAGCATCCTTCGCCAAGGTTGCCATCGGCTGCCAGGTCGGTGGTCGCCAGCGCGCTGATCAGGGTTTCCGAAAGCGTGCAGAGCCGGATCAGGTCACCCCGCAGCACCGAGGGCTTGGTGTCTGGCAAGTCGCCGAGGATCCACAAGTTCGCGACCGCCCTGCGCACGATGGCAAACTGCGCCGCCCAGGCGAAATCCTGTTCAGCCTCTGCCGCCGCATCCTCGACACCCGACCCATCCAACGAGCTTCGACGCACCATGGTCAGCGCTTTTGCAAGACGGGAGCCAGGCGATTTCTTGCGAATAATGCTCATTTCGCAGCCATCACCAAGCGAAACTGAGACTTTGGGTGCCTCAGTTTGGGAGAGCAGAGATGGGCGGTGTGGGTCACGGCAGTGCTATTGAACGGCCGCGTGAGCCTTTCCCGAACCCCTCGAGCCCCCACTAGCCGTTCCGGCCGGCGGTTTTCGCCGAGCCCGGCTAGAGCCTTGAAGACGACGCTCTTCCCACCAGCCCCGCTGGGGCTCAAGGGACGCGCGGCTGAGCTGAAGACCCTGGAGCGCACGATCGCCGAGCGGGCCCCGACGCGCCTGGCGCTGGTCGGATCGGGCGGAAGCGGCAAATCGATGCTGGCGTGTGCCCTCGGTCACCGTCTTGCTCCGCGCTTCGGCGGCAACATCGACTGGTTTCGCGTGGGGAGCTGGGACTTCCACACCTTGCTGGAGATGCTGGCCCTCGGGTTCGGGACCGCGCGGGCTCGCGATCGGCTGCTCGACGGCGTGCGACGCTTTCTGCGCGATTCCGGCGAGCGCCTGATCGTCCTCGACAATCATGAGGACGACACGGCGATGGCCCGCCTACTCGATGCCCTGGCGGACACCCCGGCCACCTTCGTGATCACCGCCCGCCGCTGTCTGCTCGGCGGCGTGCTGATCTATCCGGTGTCAGCACCGCTGGTCACCTCGGGTGGTAGCGCCTTTCCCCGTGTCACACAGTTGACGCGTCTGCTGCGCTGGAATGCGCTGGCGCTCGACATCGCCGATGCGGTGGTCGGCACGGGCGCCGCGACGGTCAAGGAGCTTGCTACCTACCTCGGCGCCCAGCGCGTGGAGCAGGTGCGGGTCATCGACCACGAGGACGATCTGCCGGAGGTTGCCCTGTTGGTTGCCTGGGCGTGGAAGCGGCTGAGTCGTCAGAGTCGCAGCATGCTTGGGGTGTTGGCGCACATGGAGGGTGATCACATGGACGTGGCTTCACTAGCCGAGCTGGCCAGGGCTGAGCGGGGAGCTGCTCGAACGCTCGCCGACCTACAGCGATGGCACCTCGTACAGGAGCCCATGCAAGGACGCTTCGCCCTGCACGCCGTGGTGCGGCACGCCGTGCTGCGGCGCACGGCGGGTGATCCGGCGCGCGTCTTCGAACACTACGTTTCAATGCTCGAGCGCAGCCCCGAGCGACTGCATTGGGAACAGACGCATTTGTTTTCTGCCATGGACTACGCGCAGCGCACGTGCGACCTGGCCGTTATCCTTCGTGTCGAGCGCTTGCTGAACGCTCTGGGCGAGAGCCAGTGACGCCGCCGGACGAGCCGCGCGCAAGGAGCTCGGCCAGCGGAGGACTGCTCGCGCGCTGGAGCGGCGCCCCCCTCTACCTTCGAATCCTGCTGGGATTGCTGGCTGGCATTGCGGCCGGACTGGCGCTGGGACCGAGCGCCCGCTCGTTCGATCAGCCTGCGAGGCTGGTGTTGCGCGTGCTGGGAGCGTTGGCACCGCCCTTGATCCTGTTTGCCATCATGCATGCCATCATGACGGCCGAGATCCGCGGTCGCGTTGCGTTGCGCCTTTTCGGCTTGCTCTTGCTCAATACGACGGTAGCTATCGGCGTGGGACTGCTCGTAGCCAACGTCCTGCAGCCCGGGCGTCAGGCAAACTTGGCCCGGCCCGAGGGGTTTTCTGGCTCGCGCGGGGACGTCGTGGACCAGCTGTTGGAAAACATCCCCAGCAGCCTCCTTGGGCCATTCGTCGATAACAAAGTGATTGGCGTGGTGCTGATTGCCGTCGCCTTTGGCGTGGCAGCCCGCGGCTTGCAGGGCAGCCAGCGCAAGACCGCCGAAGAGCTGACGCAGCTGGGCTTCTCGTGCATCCTCGTGGTGCTTTCCTGGGTCATCGCGCTGGTGCCATTTGCGGTGTTCGGCAAAGTGGCCAGCATCGTGGGCAGCAGTGGCTTTGCGCCGTTCGCCGCGCTCGGCCTGTTCGTGGTCGCGGTGCTCTGTGCGCTGCTGCTGCAGGCCACCTATTACCTGGTGCGGGTGCGGCTCGGCTCCTGGGTTTCCCCCAAAGCCCTGATGGTTGGAACACGTGACGCCCTGGTGATGGCCTTTTCTACCGCCAGCTCGACCATCACGATGCCGGTTACCTACGAACGGCTGCGCTCGCGCGTGGGGCTGCGGGAGCGCTCGGCCAGCCTGGGCGCGCTGGTCGGATCAAATTTCAACAACGATGGCACCGCGCTCTACGAAGCCATGGCGGCGCTCTTCGTGGCTCAGATGCTGGGCATCGAGCTCGGCCTCGGACAACAGCTGATGGTGGTGTTGACCTCGGTCATTGCTTCCATCGGTGCAGCCGGTATTCCGGAGGCGGGGCTGGTCACCATGACGCTCGTATTCACCGCCGTCGGGTTACCGCCCGAGTACATCGCCCTGTTGCTCACCGTCGATTGGTTTCTCGACCGCTGCCGCACCATGATCAACGTGATGGGCGACATGAACGTTGCTTGCTTGCTGGACGGAAAGGAGCGAATGCGCGTCACCGAGATTCAGGCGTTGCCGGAGTGATGCACCGCGAGGTGGTGCATGCCGAAGCGCTGCAGTGGCTGGAGCAAAACCCTGCTCCCGAGGCCAGCAGTGTGGTGACTTCGCTACCCGACGTGTCGGAGCTCCCGGAGCTGGGCTTCGATGGCTGGCGGGACTGGTTCATCGGCGCAGCACGCCGCGTGATTCGCTGGGTTCCAGGCGACGGCGTGGCGATCTTCTTTCAGAGTGACATTCGTTACGCGGGCCGCTGGATCGACAAGGGTCACTGGATCGCGTCCGCTGCTGACGAGGAGCGCGCGTGCCTGCTGTGGCACAAGATCGTCTGTCGGAAGCCTCCGGGAACCATCACCCACGGCCGCGCCAGCTACTCGCACATGCTCTGTGTTGCAGCGACACCCCGGCCATCGCTCGGTCGGCCGGGCCCGGACGTGCTGGCGGACGCCGGTCACATGGTGTGGAGTCGCGCGATGGGCGTCGAGGCGTGCCGACTTGCTTGCCGGTTCTTGAAGGAGGAGACAGCGACTCAGGTGGTCGTCGATCCCTTTTGCGGGCGGGGCACCGCGCTGGCGGTGGCGAACGAGCACGGCTTCGCTGCCCTCGGGGTAGATCGTAGCGTTCGTTGTTGCAGGGCAGCGCGCAAGCTTCGCATCCCGAGCGCCTGATCGCCGTTGCTCAACGCGGCACGGGTACGCAGCACCCGGTGATGCAGTAAGCATCGACCGGACAGCGAGCTCCGGGGCCGCACGGCTCCACCCCAGCGGGGCAGTGGTTGTCCGTGCCCGCGCAGCCTGCTCGAGGACGCGTGGAGCCCACACACGTCTCGCAACCCTCGCAGGCGTTGAAGCACGAGCTCACCGGTGTGCACGGACGGCAAGCCACGGCGCTTCCGAGCTGACTTCGGTCGCAGGTTTCCTGTCGATCGACCGCCGAGCCGAGCCACACGAAGCTGCCGCTTTGGCCTGGCAACTCGCAGCAGCCAAAGCAGTCGCAGCCATTCGGCACGAGCGGCAGGCAAGTATCGACGCAGCGGGGCGGCTGCGCGCTCCGCAAGCCCTGGCAAGTTTGCTCTTGCGCCGGGGTTGCCGTGGTGACGCTGCACTGAGACTGCCCGCTCGGCGGGTAATCGGGGGCGACCGAAAGCGGATCACAGGCATGTGTCCAGTCGCAGCCGTCGTTGCCGGATCCGGAGTCTTGATCGAAGAAGCAGTCTTGCTTGCAGGGCGCGTTGTTCTGCCCCGGGATGCTCCCGCCGAAGAGGCCTTCGTCGTTGTCACAGGCGCCGAAACACTCGGGATCGAGCGCGTCGGCGAGGCCGTCTTCGTCGTTGTCGACGCAGTCCCCGCAGGCGTAGACCTTGCGGCCGCAATCGCGCACTTCGCACGCGCTCTCACCCGCTCCGCCGCCCCCTCCGCTCGTGCCGTCCGTGCCGCCCGCGCCGCCCCGCGCGGGAACACCTGCAAACCCCCCGCCAGTGCCCGCCCATCCGGCGTTGCCGCCGCTCGCTTGCACGCGATCGTAGCCCACTTGCACGCTCTCGGTGCAGGACCAGCCGAGCACGGCGAACAAACCGATGCCCGTCAGACGCCAGCGCTCGGATCTGCGTCCTTCGATGTCGAATCGCTGCTGACGGGCCTTGCGCATGCTCACCTCACTTGGTGAGGCCTGTTTCCACCGCGCGCCGGTGCGCGGAACCAGGGTATCGGGTTGCAAAGTCAGCGGCGCGCTTGTTTGCGTCTTCTGAGGCTCCGAGACGGCGCAGCGCTTCGATGGCGATCACTTCGCGTTCCTGCTTGAGCACGCCTCCAGGGAAGAGCGCCTGGTGGCGCTTGACCAGTGAGAGCGCGCGAGCCGGATTGGCGCCGAGCGCTTGACGGGCGTGCTCGAGCAACTGAGCCTCGGTCGGGCTTGCTGCCTTGTAACGCCGCGTCCCGCTCGCGCTCGCAGGTGGATTCGCCGTTTCGCTCGCGGCGCTGTCGGGCGCGAGCACGGAAGCGGGCGGGGTTACGGGGGGCGTGGCTTGCGCCGCTGGCTTCACGGGGCTGGCGACCGGCGCTGCCACTGTGGCGCTGGGCGGCGCAGCGTCGCGGCGCAAGGCGCGCTCGCCCGCAAGCCCGCCGCCAACGAGAGCGCCCGCCACGAGCGCCAGCTTCAGTGGTTTCAACCAAGGACGGGCGAGCGTGCCCGTCGGCGGGACGAAGGGAGCGTCGAGCAAAGGACCCAAGCTCTGCGCCATGCGCGCGAGCTGCGCTTCGCTGGCGACGTCGCGCTCGGCGGCTGCGAACAAGCCGGAGAGCTGGGGCGGAGCCCCGGACGTGCCGTCGCGCAGGCGTGGCGGATCGGCCAGAGGTCGCGTCACGCGCTCTCCTGATCCTTGGCAGCTGCCATCAACGACTCACGTGCAGCGTAGAGCCGCGAATAGGCAGTCTGCAGGGGGCAGCCGACGATTTCAGCGACCTCCTTCATGGTGAAGCCTTCGACTTCATAGAGGACCAGCACGTTGCGCTTGTCCTCGTCCAGGAGCTCGAGCAACGAGCGGATCGCGTGGCGGGACTCGGCGGTCGAACGTGGTGGCTCACCGGCGAAGCCGGCCGCCTCGGCGGGCATTTCCGCGTAGGCGCGTTCCCGCCTGACATAGGCGCGGCGTCGATAGTCCGAGGCCACGCGCAGGCAAATGCCGTAGAGCCAGGTTCGGAGCGTCGACCGCCCCGCGAAGCTCGGCAGCGCCTTGTGCGCGACGATGAACACCTCCTGGCAGCTGTCCTCGACATCTGCGTCCGCCACTCCAAGATGGCGCAAGGCTCGGAAAATATAGCGACCGTGTTCATCGAAGACCTGCCGCAGGCTGGGGAGTGAATCGGAGCTCACCGATGACCCCCTGCGGGAGGGCACCGACCGGTCAGTGGGAGGGACCCCCCCGCAATTCTGATCACAACTGCACCTGGAGTCCGAGGTGCACAGCCCCCGAGACGGCCGCGCCTTTGAAAATCACCCCCTCCGTTCCGTCGGCCATCAGGCCTGTGAACTGATAGCGAGTGATTGGCGCCTCGGCTCGTGCTCCGGCCGTGAGCGCAAGCGGGGTCCACAACGGCAGAGCGCCGTCCAGACCCGCACCCAGCGCGTAGAAAAGACGGGTCGACTCCAGGTTGCGTTCGAACCCAAGCCCGGCGGCTGAGATCGTACCGAGGCGTTGACCCAACCAAAGCAACAGGCGCGCGTTTGCCAGCGGGTACTCGAGCACACAGACGTCGAGGCCCAATGCACGATTGGAGATGCGCGCGGCTCGATCCGCGGCGCCCCAGCTGGCCTCCGTTGGTAGCTCGAGCTCGGCCACCAGCCGCAACCCGGGGCCGCGCGGCGCCTGCACGCCCAGAGCCGCCTCGAAGCCGAGAGCGGCTCCGGGAAGGCGACCCCCCCCAAGCCTGACGGCTGAGCGCCCGCTGAACGACCATGGAGCACGCGGAGCAACGGTGCTTTTCGGGATACGCAACGCGGTGGACGAGCGTGCGTCGTCGAGCGCCGCAAGCGGTGGCGGCGGGCTGCCCTCGAGAGGAACCGCGCCACTCGGCTCCGGCGGTCGCTCCGGTGGTGTGTCGACGAGCAGAGCAACGACGAGCGCCAGAGAATCGTCGAGCGCCGAGCAATGACTCGCCTGGGTGGAGAGCTCGCGTCGGCCCAGCACGCCCACGCTGTCGGAAAGGGTCAGCTCGGCCAGCCAGAGCGAACCCTGGCGCGCGAAGTCGACCTTGAGCGACAGCTCGGCTCGAGCTGGCTCGAAGACGCGGCGGTGCAAGCGTGTCTCGACACTCCGGATCAAGCGCGCGCCATCGACACAACTCGACACCTCGGTCGACCGCACCAGCTCGAGCGTCGCACGTGGGTGAGCACGCTCAGCCGCGCCCGAGTGCGGGACGCATGTGGTTGCGAATGCGACAAAAAGCCAGTGACGGAGGGACAAGGATTTCTCAGTTTAGAACAACCAAGAGCAGAATGGCACCGCGATTGAACTCGATACGTGCACGAAAGCCGGAATGCGTTGGCTAATCAGAAAAGCCGAACGGCCGCTACCACTCACCAGTGATGACCCACTCGTTGCCGCGCGCCAACATTCGCTTTCGCTCTTTGCTGGTATGTCTGAGCCTCGGCGGCGTCGTCGCCGTAATGGGGTGCTCCTCCAGCAACGACGCCAATGACAGCGATTCGGAAGCGGGTTCGGCGGGCGTCGGAGCAACGAGCAACGGCGGTGGCGTTTCCAGCGGGGGCAGCAAGGCCAGCAACGGCGGTGGTCGGGGTGGCCTTGGTGGTGCGACGAACACGGCCGGCACCAATGCCACGGCAGGCAACGCCGGCTCCCTTGGCGTCGACGTCACGGCCTGTACGAACGGTTTGGATGACGATGACGACGGCTTGGTCGACGGCTTCGATCCCGAATGCAGTGGTCCCCTGGACAGTGACGAAGGTTCGTTCGCCACGGGTATCCCCGGAGACAATCGCGACCCGAAGTGGCAAGACTGCTTCTTCGATGGCAACTCGGGCGCTGGCGATGACGGTTGCCGCTACGCGACGGGTTGTCTCACTGGCGACTTGCCCAGTACGCACAAGGACTGTTCGCTCACGCAAGCGTGCATCGACTACTGCCGCCCGCTGACGCCCAACGGCTGCGACTGCTTCGGTTGTTGCACCGTGCAGCTTGCCGACGGCGAGCAGCTCGACATTCTGACTGGCACCTCGTGCTCGCTCGACAAGGCCACTGACGCAAGCGCTTGTCCGACGTGCACGAAGAGCACGGCGTGCGGCAACAGCTGCGGCACCTGTGAGTTGTGCCCGGGCAAGACGCTCGCCGACCTCCCCGCGAGCTGCGTGCCCGACGAGCCACCAGTCGGCGAGCCTGACCCCGACCCCTCGCCGGATCCAGACCCCACGCCCGAGCCGGACCCCACACCGCCGACCCCAGTGAATAGCTGTGACGGTGGCGAGACACGCTGCGGGCCCGACCTGCCTGCTTGTAGCTCGACCCAGTACTGCTCTCTCGGCTGCTGCATCGAGTTCGTGCGCTGACCGTCAGCACGAGGAGGAGGTAGCAGACCGCTGCGGGTGACCAGACCGTGAAGGCTGTACAGGTTATCGCTCGCAGGC
>DASQDA010000528.1:0-12247 GCA_035634435.1 Polyangiaceae bacterium | reverse complement strand
CGCGTCGCGGGCCAGGCCAGGCAGGCAGTGGTTGAGTGCAGCGCGTGACCGCGCGCGGGCCAGAGGGTGACGAGAAGGAATTATGCTGGCTACACGCTTCTGGATCGTGTTCTTGGCGCTGCTACTTGGGGCAGCAAGCTTCGTTCTGTTCGTTGCGACGAGCATGTACAACCGTGCCGGCAACCGGACGCTGGCCGAGTCGCTGTCGTCCGACAGCCAGGTCGTTTCCTGGTACCTGAAAGACGACGCTCGTCAGCGTTCGGCGCGCCTGATTCAGTTCGCGCTGTTCCCCGATGTCGCTCGCTATCTGCAGAAGTCGAACGACTCCGGAGCGAAGGTGCCCGGCGAGGCTCGTGAGCGCTTGCTGGCTGCTCTGAGGAAAGTGAACGGGCAGCTGCCGGCAGGCGAAGCCTTCGACGCCGTGTTTGCCGTCGACCAGCATGGCCGTGTCGTGGCGCACCTCGGTTACGAGCAGGCGAGCGGTATGGAGGACTTCGAGCTCGGCGGCTATCCGGTCGTGGCGGACGCTCTGCGCGGCTACGTGCGGGACGATACGCTGGTGCTGGATCGGGTCTACCGGGTGGTGGCTCGACCGGTCGAGTACGATCTGAGCCAGCCACCTGCCGGCGCCATCGTCGCCGCTCGCATCATCGACGACCGATTCGCCCGGGAGCTCTCGTCGCGAACGGGCGCGGCCGTCGCGTTTTACGCTCACGGTCAGCGTGCAGCATCCGGGGCGCCCGAGGGGTTCGACCCTTCACAACTCGATCAGATCGTGGGCGACCTGGGGCAGATGGACAGCGACCCAGAGTACCAAGAGAAGGGCCGCAGCAAGGTACGCGTCATCGGCAAGATGCTCAGTGTGCAGTACACGCGCCTGCCCGGCGAAGCCTGGCAGCTTGGCGCAGGGTACGCCGTCGCGCGCCTGCCCTTCGGGGTGGAGAGCCCGGTCGACTTTTTCCGGCGTGCCGACGATACGGACAAGGAGCAGGGACAGATCGGTCTAGCCGTCGCCATCGCGCTCGTGGCTGCTGCCGCAGGCATCATCTTCAGCGTGCTGGAGCATACGCGGCCGCTGCAACAGTTCCGCGGCGATGCCCTGCGCCTGGCGAAAGGAGAAATCGAGGCCTTCCAGCCAAGTCGCTTTCGGGGTGTGTTCCGCAAGTTGGCGTCTGACCTGAACGAGGGCATCGACAAGGTCCTCGCCAAGGGCGGAGGTCCCCGCCGAGGGCCCGCTGACCTTCAGCAAGTGCTAGGCGATTTGCCCGCGGAGCCTCAGATGAGCGCTTTTGGCTTTCCTGGAGAGCAGGTCCCGCTCGCAGCCGCTGGCGTCGGTGCTCAAGCGGCCTCATCTATAGCGCAGAGGCCTTTGCCCACGCCGCCCCCCAACCCGCGCCTTCCCCGAACGCCTGCCGGTCCTCGCTTGCCAACACCGCTACAAAACGTCGATGCCGAGCCGCTGGCGCTTGCCACGCCGCCTGCCGAGCCCGCCGGATGGGTCGGAGCCGGTAACCAGCAAGCCGAGTGGCGCACGGTTTACGAAGAGTTCGTCAGCTTGAAGCAGCAGTGCGGCGAAAGCGTCGATGGTTTCACGTACGCGAAGTTCGAGCAGACGCTCCGCAAGAACCGCGACGCGCTGCTGAGCCGGCACGGGGCCAAGACCGTGAAGTTCAGTGTCTATGTGAAAGATGGCAAGGCCGCGTTGAAGGCCAGCCCGCTGAAAGACTGACGTCTCCATGAGTGAACCGCGCCTGCACAACGTTCTGATCATCGGCTCCGGCCCTGCGGGGCTCACGGCCGCAATTTATGCAGCCCGCGCCAACTTGAGCCCTTTGCTGGTCGAAGGCTTCAACGCCGGCGGGCTCATCCCGGGCGGGCAGCTGATGTTCACGAGCGAGGTCGAGAACTTTCCCGGATTCCCCCGATCGGTGAGCGGTCAGGATCTGATGGGTGGCATGCGCGAGCAGGCTGCGCATCAAGGAACCGAGATCATCACGGCGGACGTGCAGAAGGTCGACTTCTCCGAGCGCCCGTTCAAGGTATGGGTCGGTGAGGACGAGAACATTCTGCACCTCGCGAAGACGGTCATCATCGCCACGGGTGCTCGCGCGAATTACCTCGGTTTGGACTCCGAGCATCAGCTGAAGAACAAGGGCGTGAGCGCCTGTGCGGTTTGCGACGGCGCGCTGTTTCGTAAGCAAGCCGTCGTTGTCGTCGGCGGTGGCGACACCGCGATGGAAGAGGCGTCGTACCTCACGGGCTTGTGCGAGCACGTCACGCTGGTGCACCGTCGCGACGAGTTCCGCGCCTCCAAGGCAATGCAGGACCGCGTCAAGCGCAACCCGAGGATCACCATCCTCTACAGCCACGCCATCACGGACGTGCTCGGTGTCGAGCGCGACCACGTGACGGGCGTGCGACTACAGAACCTCAAGGACGGCACCACGCGCGAGCTTCCCGCTGCGGCGCTGTTCGTCGCCATCGGGCACACCCCGATGACCGATCTCTTCAAGGGTCAGCTCGAGCTGCACCCGAACGGCTATCTCCGGGTGGAGCCCTTCAGCGCACGCACGAGCACGCCTGGTGTGTTTGCCGCGGGTGACGTCGCCGATTGGACGTATCGGCAGGCCGTGACGGCAGCGGGAACGGGCTGCATGGCCGCGCTAGACGCCGAGAGGTTCTTGGCCGCTGTCGATCATTGAGAGCGTGAGATGGCGGACTCGGAGCTAGCGGTCGAGCTTCTCGAGATCGCTCGTTCGTTGCGTGCGCACCTCGAGTGGCAGGCTGCAACGGGTGCGACGGCGCTGCCGCGCTCGAGCCCATCGACCCCGCGAGCCGCGGTGAGCGAGCTTTCCGCGCCAGCGCCCAGCCGCGCGACGTTGTCGGCGCAGGGAGATGGACCCCATGCGCCGGCGGTCGTGTCCGTGTCGGCGCCGGTCCCTCGAGGGCCCGAGCGGCGGGACACCGTCTTCGACGCGCCGCCGCAGACCTCCGCGACCCTGCCGCCGCCACTATTGGCCGAGGCACCCAGCGCGGGCACACCGACGGCCCCGGCCGATGAGGCTGGGCGTCGCCAGCGGTTGCAAGTGCTCGCCGAGACCGTCAGTGGCTGTACGCGCTGCGGTCTTGCCGCGCGCCGCACGCAGACCGTCTTCGCGCGTGGCAGTGGGGTCGCGGGCCTTTGTTACATTGGCGAGGGGCCCGGGGCCGACGAAGACGCTCAGGGCCTGCCGTTCGTGGGAGCAGCTGGCCAGCTGCTCGATCGCATGATCGCTGCGATGGGACTCGCGCGTGACGAGGTTTACGTCTGCAACATCGTCAAATGCAGACCGCCCGACAACCGCAAACCCGAGCTCGAGGAGATGGCAGCGTGTTCGCCTTACCTGGTCGAGCAGCTCGAGCTCGTGCAGCCGCAGGTGCTCGTGGCGCTCGGCGCCACCGCGGTGCAGGGGCTGCTGGGTACGAGCGAGGGCATCACGCGCCTGCGTGGCAAGTGGAAGCTCTACCGGGGTCGCATTGCCGTGATGCCCACCTTCCATCCGGCTTACTTGCTGAGGAACCCGGCCGCCAAACGCGAGGTGTGGGAAGATCTGCAGGCCGTGCTGCGTCAGATCGGCCGTCCGCTCCCGGAAAAGCCGCGCTGAGCCCGCCCGGCGCGAGCTCAGCGCGTCAACGCAGGGCTCACAACCCGTAGACGGCGCCAAGCGAGGGTTGGATCACCAGACCGGACGCGGGCAGCATGTAAATCAGATTGAGGTTGAGCTGCAGACCGAACTGCGGTGAGAGCGCGAACACGGTGCCTCCGCCCGCGGTGATGAAGCCCTGACCGAGCTTCTTCCAGGCCTCGAGCTGGGCCTCCTCATAGGGGCCACCCTCGACGCGATTCCTGTCGCGAATCTTGACTCCCACGCGAGCGTCAACCTGCGCCAGACCGCCGCCGACGTGAGCATAGAAGCGAAAGCCTTTGCGTCCGAGCGGTAGGCTCCCGAACCAGTAACTCAGGCGTCCTTCCGCGTGGTAGGGCAGGAATTTGGTGCCTTCGACGAGCACCTCGTCGGCGACGTTGGGGTTCGTCTCGTTGTATTCGACCACTTTGCCCGCGGGCGGTCCGCCGTTGATCGCGTAGCCCAGCCGCACGCCGCCCATCAAGTTGGCGGTGAAGGCGTGGTCGACGCTCAAGAGAAAGCGCGTCGTTGCCGTCACGAACCCGCTGCCGATGTTGCCCGCGTTGCCCTGCTCCAGGATGAACTCCCCGGAGTCGTAGGGGACCTCCGCGTTACCTGGCAGATAACAAGCGAAGTTCTGCTCGTTTTGTGTCGCGGTGTCGCAGACCTGCGAACCGCTGACCAGCGCAAGGTCCTGAGCGAGATGCAGGCCGACCCACCACTTCTTGCCAGCGCCGGTTGCCGCTCCCGCGCCGCCACTGACAGCACATTTACCGGCTTCGCAGCTACCGACCGGGCAGTCCGTATCGGTGCTGCAGCTCGGCGCCGTCTCGCAGGTGCCATCGAGGCACAGCAGCCCCGTCTTGCACTCGCTCGAGTTGCCGCAGCTCGCGCCCCAATCCAGCGTTCCGCCGCCCGATTGGCCCGAGTCGCACCCGGGAAAGTCGGGTGGGCAGATCTCCTTGGCGGCGCAACGCTCGGGTGGGTCGGCGTCATCGAAGCTGGGCGGCTCCTGTTCGCTCTTTTCCACGAGCTGAATTTCGATCGGCGCTGTCTTGGTTCCGTAATTCGCGATCTCGTCGCCGGTCGCGTCCTTGCCCCGCACGTAAAGCCGGAACACCCCCGTGGTTTGCGTGACGTCACAGGGGACCTGCGCGCGAAAGCTCTTGCCCTTGCGCTCCATGCGCAGCGACTTCCACGTTTCGCTACCGAAAGGCTTGAAGCGCAGCTCTAGATTCGTGACCTCGGCGTCAGAGGTACACTGCACGGGTATCGCTCGGCGCGTTTCGACCTCGGTCACATCGGGCGTGCAGTCGAGCCCGTCGGCTGCCGGCGCGGCGGGCTCGGCCGCAGCGGGCTCGCCGGCTGGCTCCGCGGGTGTCGCCGGTGCTGCGCCGCCGCCCCCCGCCTCGGCGAATGCGGCTTGTGTCTCCGGCGTGGCCAACGCGGCGTCGAGCTTCACGTTGGCGTCGAGCGCGTGTGCGGTTTGAAACGCTTCCTTGGCCGCGGCGAGGTCATTGCGCCCACTGCCGCGCACGATGCCCACGTACATCCAGGCCTTGGCCAGCGTTTGCGGACTGCACTTGTCCTCGCAGGCGTTGACGGTGCCGGTCAGCACCGACTCAGCGCGGTCGAAGTCAGTCGCCAGGTAGTGCTTGTTGATCGCCTCGTCGATCTTCTTGTTGGCGGCATTGTCGCGGGTAAATTGCGCTGACGCGGGCAGCGAGACCAACAACAGCAGGGCAGGGATGAGCAGTCGAAGCATCGATCGATACACGTGCGAATCTCCGAAATTCTTGGCAGACAACGTCGCGCAGCTTGTGTAGCCCTGACGAGAAACATGGCTTGCCGACTTGGTGCGACGAGCGGTCATTCATCTACTGGCTGCCCGCTGGCGGGCAACCCTCCTTCGATCCTTCGGTGCGCATGAACTGAACTCGGCGATTGAGTGCGCGATTTTCCTCGGTGTTGTTGTCGACCAAGGGGCGCTCCAAGCCGTGACCGATGGAGGCTAGCCGTTCGGGCGCAATGCCGTGCGCGACCAGGTATTTGCGCACCGCGGCTGCTCGCCGGTTGCTCAGGTCCTTGTTGTACCGGGGCGTTCCAACGTTGTCCGTGTGCCCCTGCACCTCGATCTTGATCTCGGGGTTGCCGTCGAGAACTTGCACGACGGCGTCGAGCACGGGGTAACTCTCCGGACGGATACGGTCCTTGTTGAAGTCGAAATGGATCTGCTGGGTGATCTTCACTTCGCAGTCAGTCACCACCGCCAGCTCCGGCTCCGGGCAACCGTCCTCGTCTTCGCGTCCATTGAAGCTCTCGGGCTCCAGCGGGCACTTGTCGCTCACATCCGCGATGCCATCGAGGTCATTGTCGACCTCGGGACAGCCGTCTTCATCCAGATAGGCATCCCGGTCCTCGCGCACCAGGACGCAAGAGTCGACGGAATCCAGCAGCCCATCCCGGTCTGTATCGGGGTCGTCGGGGCAGCCGTCGTCGTCGAGATAGTTATTGTAGTTCTCTGCCTCTTTCGGGCACTGGTCGACGGGGTCGCGATAGCCATCCCCGTCAGTGTCTGGCGCTTCGACGCGCTCGGCGCAGTGCTCCGGCGGGGAGAGCGCGAGCGCGGCATGGGTGTTGGGCTCGGCACGCAGCAAGTGGGACTCGGCCTTGGAAACGAAGCCCTGGTCGAGCTCTAACGTCGCAAAGCGCAGCTGACTGCGTGCCGTCGCCAGCTCACGCGGCGCGCAGCGCAGAGCGCCGTTGCGCTCGGCTTGCTCCAGCACCTTTTCGAGCCCCGCAATCTGTCCGCGCAATCTCGGGCCTTGAGTGCAGGCGGAGAGGAGCATCAGCGGTAGGGCGAACGCGGTCGTCTGCCAGCGCGAGGCTCTCATCATCGACCCGCCCGGCGATGCGCCTCGCGCGCCAAGGTGACGGCTTTATGGGCGTACTCGGCGGCGAGTCCCGCAAGGTCGGCGGCGTCCCCGTAGTCGGCCTCGGCAGCTTCGGTTCGCGCCTTGGCCAAGTGCTCCTGCGCCATCGTGTACTCGTAGGTGGCGTAACGCTCGGCGCCGAGCTCGCGAGCCTGTGCGAGCTCCCCGGAAGCTTCGTTCACGTGAACTGCATAAATCGCGTTACCACAACCCCCGCAGACGCTGAGTAACAGCAGGGCGAACGCCGGGACGCAGCTGTGAGACTGGCGTGAAACACCAGGCATCACGCTCGGGGGGGCCGCCGCGCGGAGGGGAGGGTCGAAAAGCTCTGCTTTTCGAGGGGAAGAGGCGCGTGCCTCTTCCACCCGGACAAGAGGTTGGGGTTTGAAAAACGCCAGCCTCCTAGGAGCGTCGCTTTTTGACTGACTGGGCACCGGCCGCTCGTTGATAAAGGCCTCGTCACCGACATCGAGCGTCGAGGCATTTCGCTGCGAACGCTACCAATCGCGTTGCTTTCGCGTCAACGCCCGTTTCACTTGGATTGAAGCTTCCGAGCCGAAGCAGCAGACAAGTCCAGGGTGGGACGAATATTATCGTTCGGCCTGCCCATCGCGCGGCAAGCGCCCGATCAGAGTCGGCGGTAGACGCCGACGACCTTGCCGAGCAGCATGGTCGACTTGAAGTCCGTGGCGCGGACCAGGATCGGCGCCATCTGCGCGTTGGCCGGCTGAAAGCGCACGTAGTCACGCTCGGGGAAGTAGTACTTGACCGTCGCTTCGTCCCCGATGAGCGCCACCACGATATCGCCGCGGTCGGCTGTGGACTGCTTCTTTACGAAGATATAGTCGCCGCTCAGGATACCAGCCTCGACCATCGAGTCACCCGCCACGCGCAACCCGAACGTCTCGCGGCTGCCTCGCACCAGCATGCGGTCGACGTGGATGGTGTCGACCACGTTCTCCTCGGCGAACAACGGTAGCCCGGCGGCCACGCGACCAAGGATTTTGATCTCCACCGAGTGCTCGTCCGTGCCACGGGGCGCGCTTGGCGGCGCATCCTCGACGAGCTTGAGCGCGCGGCTCTTCATGTCTTCGCGCCGCAGGTAGCCCTTGCGCTCGAGAGCGCGCAGATGATCGTTGACGCCGTTGGTCGAGCGAATCCCCATGTATTCGCCGATTTCCCGCAGGGTCGGCGGGTAGCCGCGCTCCTCGATGGACTTGCGGATGAAGTCGAGAGTCTCTTCCTGGCGCTTAGTCAAGCCCTGCATGGGGCTGAACAGTACTGAACGGGTGTTAAGACGTCAAATTATGCTGCTGCTGTTCGGACTAAGTATCGGATAATACACGTAAAAATTTCTTCATGACCCGCGGAGGGCGCCTTTGCCTACACCTGCCTACTGATACCGCGCCGGGCAGCGTACTGGCTGGGCGTTCAGAAACGATTGCTCACGGTCAAGAACATCAGCTTGTCGCTGGTTTCGCGCAGGCGTCCAACGAGCAGTCGCACCACGTTCCACAGGACCTCGTACGCCAGATCCTTGTGCATGAAGAGGAGATCATCGAAGGCGTCCTTGGGGATCACCAGCAGACGACAGCGCTCGTGCGCGCGGGCGTCGGCGGAGCGTGGTGAGTCATCGAGCAGGGCCATCTCTCCGAACACCTGTCCCGGGCCCAGCACGGCGAGCGCTTCTTCGCCCATCCCGGCACTGTCGCGGCTGATGCGCACCCGCCCTTCCAAGATGAGGTACAGCTTGTCGCCGGCGTCGCCCTGCTGAAAGATCTTGGTGCCCGGCGCGTGTGTCTCCTCGGAGGACACCCTAGCGAGTAGCTCGAGGGCCACGGGCTTGAGGCCCGAAAAGAGGTCGACCCGAGCGAGCTGGTCGTAACGTTCTGACATGCTGCCTGGCTCGGCGCGGTGAGACTCAGCGTGTGAAGCGCACGGGAAAGGGGACCGTGGTCTTGGTGACGGGGCGGCCGCCGTTGTCGAGCCCGACGATGTATGGCTTGCGCAACGCGCATTGCCGCGCGAGCTTGCCAAAACCGTAGCCGGGATCCTTCACGACGCTCACGGCTTTGGCGCGCCCGTCGGGTCCGACGGTGACCACCAGCGTCACGACGGCATTGTTGATGCCCTCGATGTCTGCTTCGGCGGGGAAGCCACAGTCCTTCCAGTTTCGGCTGCTGTCGGGCTGCGCAGGGCGGGCCAGGGGTGACGCCGGACCGGGTGGCGCTGGCACCTTGCCGGTACCGCCCGGTACTCCGCCAGGTGCTGCGTTGAGGTCTCGCACTGCAGTCTGAGAGGTGCCCTTGCTGGACGTGACGCCGCCCGCATACCGATCCGAGGTGCCGGTCACGAAGCCCTCGTCCGTGAGATCCACAGGTGCGTCCGGGTCCGGCTCCGAGGTGAGAAGGTTGCTTGCCTGGGCGGGAGCAGGCGGGGGCTCCGGCGCGGCGGCAACGGGCTTGGGCGGCGGAGCTTCCGGCGCGGCGGGCGGCGCTTCCGGCGGCGGAGGGGGCTCGGGCTCGGGAGGAGGCGGCGGGGGAGCGACCGTTTCGAGGTCCACCTCCGAGAGCAGGCGCTGCTGGACCAACTCGCGCACGTGCGTTGCGAAGCCACGCACGTCGCTGAAGGACCTCGCCGCTTGCACCGCCGGTGCAGCGTGCAGGATCAACGCACCAACCAGACCCAGGGTCGCGCCCACTCGGAGCTGCCGATGACCGAGCGCCAAGATCGGCGCCAGCGGGTCGCCGATGTTTCGGCGCGGCGGCTCTTGGCGCAAGGAACCCGCGCTTTCGGTTACCGCATGGAGGTCGCGAAGGGGAGCGTGAGGCATAGCCGTATCACTGAGGCTGCGTTTCGATCGCCGTTCCTTCGGCCACGGGCGATACCGCAAACGCAATCTTCGCGACACCGGCGCGTTTCAGCAGGTCGAGCACGTGAATGACCCGCCCATGCTCCACCTTCCGGTCGGCACGGATCACGGCGCGCAGCTCTTTGTTCTTGGCCTTGGCCTCGCGCGCGAGGCTGGCGATGGCCGCATCGCTGCCCACCGCGTTGGAGTCGACCCGGGTCTTGCCGTCGGCGGTCAACTCCACCGAGAAGACGGTCTGCAGCGACTCGCCGCTGGCGGCCTTGGGCAGGTCCATCGGCATACCCTGCGAAACGATGATCTTCGCGGTGACCATGAAGATGATCAGCAACACCAGCGTGACGTCGACGAGCGGCGTGACGTTGATGCCCGCGATCAGGCCGTCATCATCCTCATTGGCGCCGCCCGCCATTAGCCGTTGTCTCCGACAGGGGGTGCAGCGGACTTCGGCCGCGACCCCTTGGCGGTGATGACCACCGCATCGTGCGGACCTGCGAGATACGACAAGAGCACATGGCTCAGCGCCGACGTATTGGCGAGGGTCGAACGCGAGAGCCGCTGGAAGAAATTGTACATGGCGACGGCGGGGATAGCGACGGCCAGACCGATGGCCGTAGCGACGAGCGCTTCCGCAATGGCGGCCATCACTTCCTGCGGAGCGCCTACACCCGAGGCTTGCGCTACCGTCGTGGTGGCCTGCTTGCCAAGCTCTTCGAATGCCTGAACGACGCCGATGACGGTGCCGAAGAGGCCGATGAACGGTGCGTTGTTGCCCAGCGTGCCGAGATAAGCCAGACGCCGCTCGAGCTTCATGCGCTGCAACGCCATGGCGCCTTGCATTGCCTCGTCCGCCGCCTTGGCGCCTCGATCGGCCTCCAGCAGGCCGGCGACAACCACGGCCGCCTCCGCGCTGGGTGACTTCTCGAGAGTCTCGCGTGCACCGTCGATGTCACCCTCCCGCAGGCGCTCGCGCAGCCGCTGCTGCAAGCTGGCGATGTCGTCCCGCAACGACCAGTAAAACCACGCACGCTCCAGCATGATGGCCACGGAGATGACGCTGAGCACGATCATGAGCCACATGACCCAGCCAGCACCGAAGTTGGTCATCAGCTTCTGGAGCCACTCGACTAGGTTCATCCGACGTTTTCCTCGTTTATCTCGCGGAGCTAGTGCTCTCGCGTTGCCATTCGGGAACACACCCGCGGCGCGCCGTTGCTAGCACACAATTTTCGGGTGAGCCGGGTTTGCTGTTGGGGCGGTCGGCCGGGCGAGCGTGGCGCGGGCCCACCTGGACGGTTTGTGGCGCACATACCGTGTCGCAGTCGCCAAAGGCCCGACCGCCGTCAGAGCTCGTGAGGCATCAGATCGTAAGGTGAGCGGAAAAACTGCTGCGGCGAGTAGGCACGCAAGCACGATACCCGGCGGGTATAGAGGTCCGCATAGAGGTCAACCTGTAGCCCGAAGCTCGACATCTCACTCTGCTCCTTGAGGAGCGAGCCCCAGTAGGGGTGAAAGCGCCGGGAAATGCGCTCCGCCAAGGTGTCATGCTCCGAGACGCTGGCGCGCAGCTCGGTCCGGATGCGCTCGAGCGCGCGCTTCACGCGGATCCGCTCGGCATCGTCGAAGGAGGTGGGGGCGCCGTTCTTCGCCAGCTCTTTGTAGCGGTTCTGATAGTAGCGCAGCTCGTCCTCGAGACGGTCGCGGCTCTCCTCCAGCGCGCGCTGGCGTCCCAGGTCCTCGGCACAGCCTTCGTGGGCTTGGATCTCCGCGTCGAGCTCCGGAATGATCATCGCGGTGTGCCAGGACGACTCCTTCTTCGAGCGCAAGATGTCGCCGTAGATGTGGTCTCCGACGTACAGAATGCTGGAGCCCTGAACGCCGGAGAGCCGCTCGAAATCCGCGAGATTGCCGCCTTCGTAGACTTTGCCGCGCTCGAGTGGACCTTTGACGTGACGCAGCACCTCGCCGTCGCGTTCCATCAGGGGGCGACCGTCCTGAAACCAGCGCGGCTTGCCCGCCGCGCAGATGACAATGTCGAAGTCATGTCGCCAGGACGGGTATTCGGGCATCGCACCGCCGAGCAGAAAGCTCATCATCCGATCGGTGTAGTGAAACGGCGAGTTGGTCAGCACGAACAGACGCTTGCCAGCCGAGCGAAGCTTGTGGAGCGTGCGCGCGAGCTCTGGATCGCGCTCCACGTAGCGGGCGAAGTCGGCCGTCACGTAGCGGTAGACCGTGCCGTCGGCATGAGCCTCGTCGATCGCCGAGCGCACGTCGTTGAACAACTTGTCGAAGTCCAGCTTTTCGCCGGTCTTTTCCAGCGCGTCGACGATGGCCGCGTAGCTGGTCACCTCGCAGAGCGCAAACAGCGTGTCGATCCAGTGGTAGCGCGGGGTATGCGGGCGGATGCGCTTGGTGTGATAGAGCTCGGCGATCTCGGCGCGCGTGAGGCGTCGCATCCCGTGATAGCCATCGTGGACCACCTTGTAGCGGTCCATCTTCAGCACATGCCCGTAGCGCTTGTCGACCAGCAGGCCACGGATGGGGAAGCGCGTGTCGTATTTGAGGTCCTTGAGAGAGTCGGGGTAGCCGCGGCGGATGAGGCGTTCGACCGTGAGCTCGACGCTGAGTCGGTCCATCTCCTCCTGACGGTAAATCGCCAGCGTATAGTCCATGTCGAACCCGAACCAGTCGATCCCCGAGAAGCGCAGATCGCGGTTCACGAACACGCGATCCTGGCGCTCGATGCCATGGCCGTTCGGGGGAGGAAAGCTCACTCC
>DASQDA010000527.1:0-6091 GCA_035634435.1 Polyangiaceae bacterium | reverse complement strand
CGGAGGCGGCGAGCGCGCCAGCACTTCCAGGGCTGCCGCCAGAGGCTGCGCCACCACCGCCATCCGCGCTGGACGCCGCTCCCGCGCTTGCGTCGCCGCGGGAGCTCTCCGTGCCCGAGCCACAGGCGAGCAGCGAAAGGTTGAACCCAGCCAGAGCCGCCAAGCCGTGTCGCCAAGTCGACATGGGCAGGAGTCTAGCGCTCGGCGCAGCGCTGCCTAGAGATCGCTCGTTTAGCGCGGACGGCGGCAGAAAAATACCTTGTCAGCGTAGGCTTCGATCGCGGTTCCATCTTCGAACGGGCGGGGCAGCAGCTCCACTTCGAACCCCACTTCACTCAGCAGCTCGAGCCAGGTGGCTTGTGAGAACAAGCCCTCCACGTGCCGGTCGTGCACCGCTTGCATTTCCGCTCCATCGCGCAACAGAAAGGCGTACTCGACCGTGTAAGTGTCATCGCCCGGATCGGGATCCCACATCCAGGCCATGCAACGCAGCGAACGTTGCCCGTCGTCGCCTTCGTGCAGGTCGGAAAGCTCCATGAAGCGCTCTCGCACGCAATCCGGCGCGAAGATCGCCGCCCCGCCAGGGCGCGTATGGACGAAGGCGGTGAGGGCCGCGGCGCGCACGTCCTCGCGCGTGAGCATGTAAACGACGGCGTCGTGAACGAGCACCGCGTCGAAGCTCTGCTCGAGGCGCAGCTTCCGCATGTCACCCTCGACGTGCACGCACTCGGGATTCAGCTCACGGCTCAACCCCAGCATGGACTGCGAAATGTCGCTCAGCGTGCATTCGAAGGCGCGCTTCAGGTGAAACGCGTTGTGACCAGCTCCGGACCCAAGCTCGAGCAAGGTGTGGGCGCCCGCGGGCAGCACACGCTCGAACGCCGCCTGATACGCCGCGGCCTCGTCGCGGTGGTCAGCCACCGGATCGAGCAGCCGGTACCAGGACACCAGGTCAGAATACAGGGGCTTGTGCACGGCCCAGTCTAGCGAAGGCCCAGGCCTTGACCAGGGGCCAGCCAGTCGACATCACTCGGGAGTGCGGGAACTGTCCGAGCTCGAGGTCTTGATCGTCGACTGCCAGACCACCGGCGCAACACCCGCACACGGGGTCGTGCTCGAGCTCGGTTGGTGCCGGGTCAAGCCGAGCCGAACGGAGCTGGAGGCGCTTCAAGCGTACTGGGTGAAGCTGCCGCCAGGTGAGAAGGTTTCGTCTCACGTGCGCCGCCTCACGGGCTTCGATGAGCGACTGCAGAGTAGCGCGCTCGAGCCCGAGGTGGTGTGGGGGCGCCTGCGCGAGAGCCTCGCGCCGCCGCTGCCCATGCCCGCAGCGATCCATTTTGCCCGCTTCGAGGTGACCTTCTTGCGCGATTGGGCGGAACGCTTCGCGGCGCACGAGCCCTTTCCGGTGGATGCCGTTTGTGTGCACGCTATCGCTTGCCGACTCTACCCGCAGCTGCCCCGTCGTGGTCTGCGGGCGCTGTCGGGTTACCTGGGGCACGGGCTCGACCTGACGCGCCGCGCGCTCGGCCACGTCGAAGCGACGGCCTTCGTCTGGCGCAAGCTGACGGAGGAGCTGGCAGCGCGCGGCGTGTACACCTGGGACGCGCTCTCGTCCTGGTTGGCGGCGCCCGCCGCGCAGAGCTCGCGTTCCAGCAAGCGTTGCTATCCGCTTCCGAGCGCTCGCTACCGAGCCTTGCCGGACCAGGCGGGTGTCTACCGGTTTCTGCGCTCGAACGGTGACGTTCTGTACGTGGGCAAGGCCGCGAGCCTACGCAAGCGCGTGGCAAGTCATTTCAAGGCATCTGGCAGCACCGAACAGGCGCTGGAGATGCTGACCCAAACGCAGGACATTGCCGTGACGCTCGCGCCCACGGCGCTCGAAGCAGCGCTGCTCGAGAACGAAACCATCAAAGCGCTACGGCCCCCGTACAATGTGCACCTGACCGGTCGCGACACACGGGTGTGGTTTTCGACGCCTGGCTTCGATGCCGAGGCGACCATGCCGGACGCTGCTTGTCGCCTGGGTCCGCTACCCGCAGCGTACTGCTTGAGGCCACTCGGCGCGCTTCTGGCGCTGTGCTCGGGTGAGCCGGTGACGCGCCGCCTGAAAGCACGCGCGGTCGGCGCAGCGGAGCTCTGGGCGCCAGACGACGCCGTCTTCGAAGCCGGGTTTTCGGAGTTTCGTCAGCGCCATCTGACCGAAGCTACGAGCGAAGCGTCGGCGAGCGTGCGCCGCAAGGTGTTCGCAGCTGCAAAGAAGCTGCTTCTGCTTTCCAGCTCCGCGCAGAAGCCGGAGGCCCCTGACGCCGCTGAGGCCGAGGAGGACACGGACGCCGCCGCGGAAGGGGGCTGGGACCCGGCGCGCGTCACGCGACACCTCGAGCGCGCAGCGGCGCAGGCTTACCGACTGTTGCGGCGAGCGCGCTGGCTCTGCTTGCTGCAAGACAGCGCTGTCGTCTACTGGGAGCCCGGCAGCGAACGCGCGCGCGTGTTGTGGGTGACGGCAGGCGCGCTGCTCGAAGCCCAGGATCTGGCTCAGGCTCCGGTGGAGAGTGGACCGCCACGGACGCGGCCGCTCTCGGCGCGGCAGGCGAGCTTCGACCGAGCGCAGTACGATCGGCTGCGCGTTCTCACCAGCGAGCTCAAACGGGTGTTGCGCGACGGCGGCAGCGTCAGCCTGGACCTTGCGCGCCGCCGCTTCAGTGGCGCTGCGCTGGCTCGCATGCTGTGCTGGGTTTGAGCCGATACTTCTCGACATCGAGCGCGTCACGAACACCGAGTCACGCAGAAGCCGCGGGCCAATGTCGCTCTCCCCGCATTGACGCAGCGCTTGGCGGGCCCTATCCCTCGAGTGAAGGTGAGCTGACGCCGTGTCCGCAAGCGCTACCATCCCCGCTCTGGACAACCCCGCGTTCGAGGTGTTCTTCGACGGCGAGTGCCCGCTGTGCCAGCGCGAGATCCGCCTGTTGAGGAGGCTCGACCGCGGCGGACGCTTGCTCTTCACCGACATTGCCGCCCCCTCGTTCGACGCGGCGGCGCTCGGCCTCCCCCACTCCACCCTCATGGCACGTATCCACGGGCGCCTCCCGGACGGGACGCTGGTTGAAGGCGTGGAAGTGTTTCGTCGCCTTTATTCCGCCGTTGGGTTCCGCTGGTTGGTCGCGCTGTCACGCTGGAGCTGGGTGTCGCGAGCCCTCGACCTGGCCTACACGTGGTTCGCTCGCAACCGCCTGCGCTGGACGGGGCGCTGTGAGGACGGTCGCTGCGCGGTCCCGAAGGCGCGCTGACCTCCGTCGGCCGGTGCCGTTGCCCGTTGCACCACTCACTCGGGGATGCGGAAAGTCCAGGGCAAGGTCACGCTGCTGCCGCTGAAGGCGGGGACACGCGCGCTCGTGAAGCTCGCCGTCACGCAGCTGCCGGCCTGGGTGCCCGCGAAGGGTGCGCTCAGGCTCACCTTGAGCGGCGTTCCATCGGGAGAAAACGTGACCTGAGCGCGTCCCGCGCCGGAGGGGCTCGCGGGCCGCTTGCAGCTACTGGCGCGGGTCGCCGCCGCCCCGAGCTGAGCCATGGCAGCGCCGCGGTTGAACGGGCCGCGCTCGCCCGCGGCGGGAGCTGCAGGCGTCGTCCCCGGGGCGGGCTGCAGCGCGGGGTTGGCGTCGGGCGCAGGCTCTTGTTCTTCGAGCTGCACGAGCTCGGGCGGGAGTGCCACGCCAGCGCGGTCGGACCCGGGCGGAGCGGGTGTCGGCGCAGGCTGCGTGACGGGGGCGGGCCGTGGCGGCGCGGGCGGCGGTGAGACGCGTCCCCAGATCGGCCGCGGCGCCGCAGGGCGAGCCGCGCTTGCGGCAGCGCCCACCGGCAAGCTCTCGATGTCGACGGCTGCGGCGGCGGTGTCCGCGGGCTGGCCACCAGGCAGCTCCTCTACGGCGGGGGCGTCCGCGGCCAGCGTCGGCGCAGGGGGCGAAGGCTGCGCTGGAGAGGGGCGGTTCAGCAGCCAGAGCACCGAGCCGCTCGCCGCGACGATGCCGAGCGTTGCCGCGATGAGGGGCCGCAGTGCGCGGCGGCGTTTCGACGCGGGTGAGCCGTACGTTTGCGGCACTGCGGCCGCCGAATGCGTCGACGACGTACCCGGCGCAGTCGCCGTCACTTTGAGGGCTGCGCGCTCGCCCTCCGACGCGGCCCGCGGCATTCCCGAGACGCGCAGAGCGGAGCGCAGCTCCTGACGCACCGCGTCCATGCGCGCGCTCAACACGCGCCGCGCAAACTGCGACACGCTGCCCTGAGAGACGAGCACCCGCTCCTGAGCCAAGTAGTCCTCGAGCGTCTCTTCGAACGCCAGAGCCGTCTGGAAACGCCGCGCCGGATCGCGTTCGAGGGCGCGCAGGACGATGCGCGCCAATCGCTCAGGATAGTCCTTGCGCAAGCGCCTCGGGTCCGTGATGGGTTGCGACTTCACCAGCTGCAGCGTGTGAGCGGGTTGATCCCCGCGGAACAGGCGCTCACCGGTTGTGAGCGCGTACAACACGATGCCGAGTGCGAAGACGTCGCTGCGGCGATCGAGCTTGCCGCCGCTGGCTTGTTCCGGCGACATGTAGCCGAACTTGCCCTTGATCTTGTCGCTCTCCGCGAAGTCACTGTAGAGCCGCGCGTGCGCAACTCCGAAGTCGGCGACCTTGGTGCGACCGTCGAGGCCGAGCAACAGGTTGTGCGGTGAAACGTCGCAATGCACGACGTTGCGCAGCTCACCGTCCCAGCCACTGAGCTCGTGAGCGGCGTGCAGCCCAGCGGCCGCGTCGGCGATGACCCTGGCGGCGATTTCGTACGGAATGGAGCCGCGCCGCTGCGTCTCTTGCATCACGGCGCGCAGCGAATCGCCCTCGACCCACTCCATGGCCATGTACAGGATGCCCCCGTCCTCCCCCACGTCGTAGACCCGAACGACGTTCTGATGCTCGATGGAGCGCACGATCAGCCCCTCTTCCAGGAACATCGCCCGAAAGTCCGAGTAGCGAGCGAGCTCCGGGAGCATGGCCTTGAGCGCGACGAGTCGCTGCTGGCCGGGCTCGGCGAGCAGCTCGCGAGCCACCCAGACGCTCGCCATGCCGCCGCGCCCCAGCCGGACCAAAAGCTCGTAATGGCCGAGCGTAGATCCGCTATTGAGCACGTTCATTCGGTGGCACTGCTCATCCGGAGGATGAGCGCAAAGCGAGGGCCTGTGGCGGCCGGCACACGCCACATTGCCACGAAAGGAGCAGCGAGGCGAGGCGAGCAGCGGGCGCGAGCTGCGTGTCCCGAGCGCTGCCTGACGGGTCATGCTCGCTAACAAAGGGTCGCAGCCGGCGCGCGGCTGGGGGGCAATGTGCCCCGGTCGCGTCTGGGAAGCTAGGGTGATGTGTCCACCGCAGCGTCCCCCTGCACGCCTCGCTCGCTGCTGCCCGCATCCGACAGGCTCGAGGTCACTTTGAGCGTGACAGTGAGCAGGACCGTCTCGCCGGCGGAGAGCTTCACGGTGCGCCGTTCTGCCGGCGCGTTCGGATGTTCGACCCGCACGAAGTGCGTGCCAGCGGTGATGGGAATGGGACGAGCAAACGGCGTCGTGTCCACGTGTTGGCCATCGACGATGACGTGGGCCCACGGATGCGCCACCACCCGCAGATAAGCGACCGAGCTCGGCACCAGCTCGAGCGGCGCGCTCCCACCTTGCGTTCCGCTGCGTGCCTCGCCACGTCGCGACACGAGCTGCACCATGGCGGCGCCGGCCGCGAGCAGGACGAAGGCGATCACCAGGCCGGCGCTGGCACGGCCGAGCGTCATGGAGGGTGTGCGGGGCTGCAGCGACGAGGGGCGCTGCAAACCTTGTGCGCGTGTGCGCGCTTGAAGGAGCCCGGCGCTCACCAGCGCCTCGGCAACGGCGTCGCTGGGCTCACGCGCGCCGGTGTCATGCAGGAGTGCTTCGAGCGCTTCGAGCAGATCCGCGGCGCTCTGGAAACGATCGCTCGGCATCTTTTCCAGGCAGCGCTGCACGGCACGCTCGAGGCCGGACGATAGGTGCGCCACGTGACGGCTGAGCGGCGCGGGCGGCTCGCTACGGATG
>DASQDA010000526.1:0-13397 GCA_035634435.1 Polyangiaceae bacterium | reverse complement strand
CATGAGCGTCCGCGCGCGGTCCGCCGCTGCCTGCCTGGGGGCGAGCCTTTGCTGCGCGGTCGTGAGCGTCGCGTGGCCGCTCCCGGCGCAGCCTCTGGAGCCGTCGCCCGCTCCAGCCGTGCCAGCAGCTGCGTTGGCTCCTCAAGAGCCCGCTACCCCTGCAGCCGCAAGCCCTGCCAGCGCGGAGCAAACCGGAAAAGTCGCGTCCGAGCCGCTCACGCCTGCGCCGAGCAGCGCCGTTCCCGAAACGAATGCGCTACCCGCGGGGATTGCGCCACCAGCCGACCCCAGGGCGGAAAAGACGAAGAAGAAGAACAAGAAGTCGAAGGGCGGCGCACTGCTGGGCGCGGGCGGTGAGCTCGCGGTGAAGGGTCGCGTCGTGCTGCGGAGTCGCTTGCAACGCCGTGAAAGCGAGATCGTCAACGCCAGCGGTGTGCCGGTCGCGGCGCACGTGGACTCGCTCGACGTGTGGCTTCCCGACGCGCGTTTTGCCCTGCGCTACCAGGCGCCGCAACCCTGGCTCTCAGCCGAGATCGAGGCGGACTTCGGTGGTGGGCGACCGAGCTTGAGAGACGGCTACGTGCAAGCGCGTGGCAAGGCCCTCTCGGTGCGGGCTGGCCAATTCAAAATGCCGGTTTCGGCGGTGGACATGGAGTCTTCCTGGACGCTGCCCACCGTGGGCCGTGGCTTCGTGCACGAGCTGCTGACGGACTGGTTGGACGTCGGCGGCCGTCGCCCAGGCGTGCTGGTGGGTTACCGGGCCAAAGGTGGCGTCCGTCCCCGCCTCAGCCTTGGGGCTTTCCAGGGGAGCGTGCTGGAGGATCTGGACGCGCAGGGTCGCGACACGGCTTTACTATCGGAGGTCGAGCTGGCCGCGCAGAGCCTGGTTGCGCGCGCTCAGCTGGAGGTCGCGAACGGGCTCGAAGTCGGTGCGTTTTACGAACACCGAATCGGCTCACCGGCCATCGGGGCCACGGACCAATACGCCACCGCAGGGCTCGACATCACCTTGGACCACGTCCTGACCAACGGCGGGGTCCGCTTCTGGGTCGACGGTGTCGTCGGCGAGAGCTTCTACGAACATCGAGACAAACCGCCCGGCGACGACCCGCTGTTCTTCGCCGGGCGCGCGCTGCTGGGCGTGCGCTGGGGTGGAACGGTGGAGGACGCGTTCTACGTGGAGCCCTTCGCCCTCGCTGGCGTGCTGGATCCGGACCTGGACGTGACGGCCGACTTCGCCTGGGAAGTCGCGGCTGGCGTGAACGTTGGACTCTGGAAGCGAGCGCGACTCACTCTGCAGGGTGAGGCTAAGCGTGCTTCGCGCAACTTCCCTACCGCCTTCTTCTTGGGCCAGGACCCAGACCGGTTCGCCCTTCTACTGCAAGCCGGAGTCGCTTTCTGATGTTCGTAGTCTTCGAGGGCATTGATGGCAGCGGCAAGACCACCGTCTCCAATCAAGTCGCGGCGCGACTGCGTAGCTCGGGGCTCAGCGTCAAGCACCTGCGCGCCGAGGGTAAATTCGTCTCCGCCGTGACCGAGGCGATTCGAGATCTCGGCCGCGACGCTCGCAACCTCGAGCTGGTGCCACAGGCGGAGTTCTTGCTTTACGTGGCACGGGACGTTCAGCTCATCGAAGAGGCGTTGCGACCGGCGCTCGGGCAATACGACATCGTGCTGGCGGATCGTTTCCTCTATACGGCGGAGAACCTGGGCGGTCCCGGGCGGCATCTTCCGGCGGCGTTCACCGCGCCCATCTTGCAAGCTGCCGCCGGCGGTTTGGTGCCGGATCTCGTCGTCTTGGTCGATGTCGATCCCGTCTTGGCGCGCGCCCGACGCAAGGCCCACAAGCTGTCCGTGCTCGATCGGCGCCCGCCGTCTCGTAAAGGCCTGGCTGGCGTTGGTCTGCAGCACCGGCTTCGCCGTGGCTACCTGGAGCTGGCGGCAGCAGCACCGGAGCGTTGGGTCGTCATCGCGAACGAAGACTCGCTCGAGGCCACGGTGGAGCGCGTGACGACGCTCGTCCAGGCAGCCAGTCGCGAGGGCGTCACTGCCTCAATCGCTGCCTTCCGAGCCCGTCAAACCGCGACCCCCGCCGGCACCCTCCGCCCGCGTGCTCCCCAGACGCTCGACCAAGCGCTTTCCACGTTCCTTGGCTGGGTAGACGCTCGGATGGTGCGCGAGCCCCGCGTCGCTGCGTACATGCTCGGTGGCATGTGGGGGCCGGGTGTCGATGAGCGGCGCCAAAAGCTCGCAGAGCAGGTACCCGAGGCCGTTCTCGCCGCGCTGACGGGTCTAGAGGACGAGGCAAGCTGGGCGCTTCGACAGAGGTTGAGGCGCAGCCACCCTCGCGCTGTGGCGCGGAGCTTGTCCGGCGTCGCGAACAGCCACCCACTGGCTCGCCAGCTGCGGGCAGCGCTGGAAGCCGAGGCTCCTGAAGAGGTGCTCGCTTCCATCTCGCGCTTGGACGATGCGGAGGCCTGGGCGGTTCGCGAGCGTCTCTTGTCCCGTTATCCGAACCTGGTGGTGGCAAGCATGGCCGGCTTGTCCTCGCTGCAGGCATGGGCTCTGCGACAGAGGTGGCTCGATGAGCAGAGCGACCGTATCGAGCAGCATTACGAGCTTGCCCGCGCTGCTGCGCGCTCGATCTCCGGCCTGAGCGACAAGGCTGCGTGGGAGGTCCGCGAGCGCGTGCGATCGATGGCGCCCGTTGCGGCGCTGGCGTCGCTTTCCGGGCTCGACGATGACCGCAGCTGGCAATGGCGAGAGGAAGCGCTGTTCCGGGCTCCCAAGGTCGTGATGGGCACCTTGAGCCGCCTCGACGATCCGCGCGCCTGGCACCTCCGCCTGCTCGTCGCGCGCGACTGCAAGGAGGCTCTCGACAGCATTCAGGGTTTGGACGCGCCGGACGCCTGGCGCTTGCGTGACGAGTCGCTCGATATCTGGCCTTCGACCGTGGCCAAGACGCTGGGGCCGCTGGCTGATTCCCCGCGCGGTGAAGCGCTGCTGGGTCGCCAGCTGCGCGCCTACCCCGACAATGTCTCGCTGCTCAAGCACGCCTCGTCCGTGGCGCTCGGTCTGCATCGGGTGCTCGTCGCACAGGACGAGTGAGAGCGGGCAGCCGCTGCAGAATTATCCAGTGGCAGGGCTGATGACGCTTCAACCAAGCCATTCCGCCAGCAATCGGCTTGCACACCCAAACGGACACCGCCACCATCCCAAGAGCGCATCGGGCTTGCTGCGGCGCAGGCGGCACGCTTTGCGTCGCGCGTCGAAATACGAGGTCAAGGAGACGAGATGTTGAAACTTTGTGCACGTTCTCTGGCGGTGAGTTTGAGCTTGCTGGGCCTCGGCTCGGGTTGCGGCAGCGACGATCCAGGAGCCGAGGATGCGGGCGGGCGGGCTGGCGCCTCGGGCAACGAATTGCCCCTGCTGCCCTGGCGTGTGGGCAACAGCTGGACGTACCGCGTCACCGACCCGAGCAGCGGCGTTGCAACCGAGAAAGTTCAGACGATCATGGACGAAGAGCCCGTGGGTGGCGCAGGTCCCAACAAGGATCTGCGCGCGCACCGCGTGGTGACGCGCAAAGGGGACGACGGGACGGACGAGACCATCAGCTGGCAAGGCAAGGTCGGCTCCAGCATCGTGCGATACCGTGAGCGCGCCTTCGGCGCCAAGACAGCGATGCTCGAGCTCGAGGAGCACTGGTCGCCGCACAAGTTGCGCGTGAGCTCCGCGATCGACAAAACAGGCGAGGACGCCTCCTGGCTCGAGACCTACCAGGAAACGAAGTTGCCCGTTGGTGCCGCACCGACGACTGCCCAGGTCAATGACCGGTGGACGGTGTTGGGAGTCAGCGAAACCGTCGAAGTGCCCGCTGGCAGGTTCACCAATGCGATTCACCTGCAAAAGGTCGGCGGCAGCTCGCAAAAGCAATACTGGTACGTCCCCGACGTCGGCAAGGTGAAGGAGACCGGCGGCCAAACCGAAGAGCTCGTGGACTACCAGGTTTCCCCGTGAGCCAACCCGCGCCAGCTGCGTCGAGCGCGCTCCGCCAGGCGGACGAGCGCATGACGGCTGAGCGCGAGGAGACGAAGTACCTCGTGAGCGCGAGCGCCATGGGGTCGCTCGCGGCGCTGCTCAACGAGCGGTTGCCTGCGCATCACTTCACCGGCGAAGGCGCCAACGTGCTGCCAGATCCCCATCACTTCGTGACGACCGTTTACTTCGACACGGCAAGCCACGCTCACCTGCGCGCGGCGCTGAGCGACGTCGAGCATAACGTGAAGGTACGAGCGAAGGAGTACTACGACGTGCACCCGTCGTTGGCCGAGCTCGCCACGGACCCGGCGCAAATCGTGCGCTACCAACCGTGGATGTGGTTCGAGCTCAAGCGCCGCGAGGGCGCAACCACCTCCAAGCGCCGCTTTCGTTTGCCCAAGCGTGAGGTTCCCGCCTTTTTTTCTGGGCAGTGCTCCATCTCGGAGCAGTCGCTGTCGCTCGACCCCAGCGAGGTCGCCTGCGCAGGCGAGATCGTTGCGTATTTCGCCAAGCTCCAAGAGCCGTTGCTGGCGAGCTGCGTCGTCAATTACCGACGCTTCTCGTGGCAGGACGCGCAGGGCGCTCTGCGCGTAACGATCGACTTGGGGCTGTCGTTTTATGCGCCCCCCGGCGACCTTTGGAGCCGCGAACGCGCCTTGGTGCGCAGCACGCTTGGCACCGCCGCCGGCACCGAGAGGTGCGCCGTGCTCGAGGTGAAACGTCGGGGTCCGTTGCCAGAGTGGCTGACCCGGGCGCTCTCCAGCGAAGAGGTGCGTCCGCTGCCGTTTAGCAAATTCGTCGCGGCTTCGCAGGCGGTGCATGGGCAAAGGTGACGGCAGTCGGCTCCGGCGCCGCGTGCGCTGGGCGCTGGCGTGGAGCTCGACCGCGCTCCTGCTCGCCATGTACTTTGCTCTGCCGGATGGCGAGGAGACCGGCCCGTTCGACGCCAACAACGACGTGGCGGAGGTCTCGAGCGAGCCGCGCAAGCTCGACATCCTCGAGGTCACTCCTTCCGACGCTCACCCTGGCGGCTCGGTGGTCGTCAACTACGTGGGCGCCGAGCCGAGCACCGAGCGCAGCATTGCCGTCTACGCGGGCAAGGAGCGATTGCCCGTGCTCGCGCGACGGCAAGGTTCGATCGTGGCGCGGCTACCGGCGGAGCTGCCGCGAGGGCGCGTCAAGATCCGCGTGGCGTCGGGCGAGGAGCGTAGCAAGCCCTACGACCTCCGGCTCAAGGCGCCGAACTGGCGCAAGCCGTTTCGTTCGCTGGTCGGTGGCTTCGCGCTCCTGGTGTTCGGTATCTCGGTCTTTGCGCGGGGGGTGCGCGAAGCTGCCGGTCTGCGTAGCGCTCACGCGCTGGCTCAGATTGCGCGGCGTGGACCGGCGGCGCTCGGGCTTGGAACTTTGGTTGGAGCGCTGGCGCAGTCGACCACGGCGGCGGCCGGCTTACTGGCGGGCCTGGTCGCATCGAGCCTGATCGCCGTGGGTCCTGCCGCGATTGCCTTTCTCGGAGCTCAGCTAGGTGCTGCCACGGCCCCGCTGGTGACTGGCCTGATCAATCCACGCGAGGGTCTGCTGATCGTCGCGGTAGGAGTGTTGTGGTTGACGTTTGCCACCGATCGCCGCGCCACCGCCTTGGCGCGCCTGGTGCTGGGCGTCGGCTTGATCGCATTCGGTCTGCAGACGCTGCGGCCAGGGTTCGAGCCGTTCGTGCAGGACCCCACGTTGCTCTCGCTCGTGGTGGGTCTGCGAGCGGATAGTGTCTTCAACATTGCGCTCTGCAGCGTGCTCGGGGCGCTGCTCGTGGCAGCTTTCCAGGGTCCCGCGCCCGTGCTGGTGCTGGTGCTGGTGCTGGCTCAAACCACGGCCCAGTGGGATCTGCGTACCGCGCTCGCCGTGTTGTCCGGCTCGGGGCTCGGCGCGGCGCTCGGTGCTCTGCTCACCACGCCTCGGGGCCGACGCGGCCGACAGCTCGCGCGCCTGCAGCTTCTGCTCGGCCTAATGAGCAGCGTGCTGGCGGCGGCCAGCGTGGATCTGTGGAGTGGTCTTGCCGATCGTATCGTTCCCGGTGTTCCGCACGAGGTCGAATGGGGAAAACGCGTGTTGCTGCCAAACCTTGGCTTGCACCTGGGTGTGGCGTTTGCTTTTTCGCAGCTGGCAGCGGCGCTCGTCCTCTTGCCTGTGGCCCCGCGGCTGGCACGCGCGCTCGACCGCGTTTTTCCCGAGCTTCGTCGGCTCGAGCTCGCGAAGATTGGCGATGCCTTGAGCGTGGTGCGCAACGAGCTGCTCCAGGTTCTCGCGATTCAGCGTAGTGCGCTGGCCTCCCTCTCCGATCTCACCCTGGAAGGGCACCGTGAAGCCGGTCGTCTCACCGAGCATCGTCTGGCGGACGCGCACTCGACCTTGGAGGAGCTGCTGGCCGGGCCGGTGCTGGTGTTGCCGGAGACGGTAGACGGCCGGGTCCTCGGCCGCGCCGCCTTCAGTGCGCTCCAGCTCCAGCGCTCGCTGGAGAGCCTCCACCGTCAAGCCGAGCGTCTGACCGACGGCCGCATCTTCGCTTCGGACGGCGAGAGCTCGGTCGTGCCCCTGCCACCTGACGGTGAGCTGACGCTGAAAGGAATGCACGCTTTGCTGGACGAAGGACTCTGCGTGCTGATGACGGCACTGCAGGACCGCGAAGCCGTCGACGGCGAGCTGTCGCGCGCCCGGGAAATCCGCATGAACGCGCTGGAGGCGCGCGCGCGCGGCGCACTGCTGCTCAAGGAGCGCGAGCCCAGCCTGGTGCGTGGCTACCTTGCCGTTCTGGAGATGGTCGACGCCTACGAGACAGCCGGCAATCAGCTTTATCGTTTGACGGAGACGCTCGGCGAGACGTACGTCATGTCGACCGCTGCCGCGGTGGTCTGAGCTACCGATTGCCAAAACGAGTGACGCTGGCTCAGCCTGCGCCGATGCCAGCGTGATGTTCCAAGCTGCGCTCCACGATGTCGAGCGCCAAGCGACCATCGCTGGGGTCTAGTGCGTTGCCGTCACCTGCAGCGGCTCGCGCGAGCCGGACCCGTTGGTCGCTCGCGACGCGCAACCGAGCGCCGCCGCAAGCGCGGCAGACCAGCCCTCCTTGCAGTGGGTCGACACCCGCCGGCTGATGCTCCGGGCAGGGCTTTCCGCAGCGGACGCAGCGCTCGAAGTCGATACCCCAGCCAAAGCCGTTCAACAGTGAAAGCCCCGCTTCCGCGAGCTCGAGCTCGGGCGAACGTTGGTTGTCGCTGCGCGCCAGGCGGTCGAGCAGCCTCTCGATCGTCGCCCACACCTCCGGTTCGGGCGTACGCGGAGGAGCGGCAGCTCGCACCCAGCCCAGAGCGCGGCCCGCAGCCTCGAGCCGCGTCAAGTCGGCGAGTAGCCCCAGACGTGGCGTGCGGAGCGCCGCCTCGGTGAGCTGCATGATCTCTACGCCGGGCCGCTCTTGCAGGCGGACCGTCAGCGTGAAGAACGGCTCGAGCATGCCGCCGAAGCGCCGACGGCTCTTGCGCGCGCTGCGAGCCATGGCCGACACCTTGCCGAGCGAGCGGGTAAAGAGGGTGAGGATGAGGTCGGCCTCGCCGTACTCCACCCGACGCAGCACCAGCGCCTCACTATCGTGCGTAGTGCTTGCGAAGGAGCGGCTCACGCGCGGGGAGCGGTCGTCCCCATGGCGCCCGTTACGTCGGACAGCTCCTGAGGCATGTCGTCTCCGCGCGGTTTCAGCACGATGCTGAGGGCGACGGTGAATAGGATCAGCAACAACACGAAGGCGATGGCGACCCCAAAGCGGCGCCCGCGCGCAGGCTTGGGATTGCCGCTCGAGATGGGCAGCGGGGTCACCCAAGCCACGCGTCGGCTCGCGGTATAGCGGGCCAGCACGTCGTCGCTCGGCACGCCCACGGCGCTGGCGTACGACTTCAGGAACCCCCGTACGAAGACTTCGCCAGGAAGCTCGTCGAAGCGTTCCGCCTCGATGCGTTCGACGCTGGACACCGGCACCCGGGTGGCACGAGAAACCTCCTCGACGCTCATCCCACGGGACTCGCGCTGTTCACGAAGGTAGTGACCGACACCGGGCATGGGAGGGCCCAGAGACTACTTCAGCTCGTCGAGCATGGAGCGGCAATTTTTACCGGTTTCGGTGGCGCTCGAGAGCTCGGCACAACGAGCCAGATCGACCCGTGCATCCTCGCTCCGGCCCAGGCGCGTCGCCACGCGGGCTCGAGCGGCGAGGGCGTCTTGCAGCCGGCTGCACTCGGGAGCTTCGGTTTCCAGTGCTCGCGTAAGGGACTCGAGGGCGGACGCCAAGTCGCCCTTGCGTTCGTAGGCCAATCCCAGGCGAAAGCTGCCCACGCAGAAGAGCGGCTGGGCGGCGATGCTTCGACGTAAAGCCTCCACCGCGCTCGCGATCTGGCCGGCTTCGAGGTAGGCCCAGCCCAGATTGCCCCAGGCTTTTTCCGGGGTGGGATAGAGGATGTCCTGCGAGAGGGGCACGAGAACCGCAATTGCGTCGCGGTACCGCTGCTCGTGAATGAGAATGACGCCGAGGGTGTTCTGGGCCTCCCGGAAGTCGGGGCGTAGCTCGATGGCGCGACGGGCGTGCCGCTCGGCCTCCTTCAAACGGCATTCCCCAGGGCTGCGGGCGCAAAAGTCTAGATAGAGCAGAGCCACCAGGTGCACGGCTTCGGCGTTCTTCGGGTCCAGCTCCGCGGCTTTGAGCGCGTGCTCGAGTGCTTCTCTGAGTTGCCCACGGTTGAGCCAGAGGTCACGAGCGATGTCGTACTCGCTCTCACTCATACGTACAGGATCTTGCGCGCCCGGTGCGCTCCCGGCGCTGCCCGCGCAAGCGAGCGGCAGTGCGACGAGCCAGGTGCCAATGAAAGCGGCTCTGACGCAACCCCACAACCTCGAAGGTCGTCCTCGCATATTTGTGTAGGCAGTGGACGTGGCCGAAAATAGCGACGGCTCGGAATAGGTCATGGCTCTCGCAGGAAGGGAGATGTGGGCAAAGTTGGCAGCGCGGCGCCGGCATCGCGCACGTAAATGGGAGTGGGCGGCCAGTCATCGGCACCTAATTCGCTGGCCAGCGTCGCGACCCAACGTGCATGGGGCAGATCCGTCTCTGCACTGCGGCGCGCATCCGGCAGCTCGAGCCGCTGAGCAACCTCTCCCAAGATTAGAGCCGGCGCGGACAAGCGAGCGATGACGGAGCAGACCTCGCTCGAGGCCACGGCGCAGGGGGCAAGCTGCTCGTGACCCGCTTCATCGTACGCAGCCATGAAAACCTCGGAGCGACGGGCGTCCAGCAACGGCACGCGCAGGCCGCGCTCGTTGGGGTCTATGGCTCTGGCCATCGCGAGCAGCGAAGGGACGCCGACGGTTGGCCGGCCGATGCCCAGCGAGATCCCCTCCATCAGAGCGATGCCCACGCGAAGCCCGACGAACGAGCCCGGGCCAACGCCTACTCCCAGCAAATCGAGCGTGGTGCGCGACCAGCCAGCTCGACCGAGCGCCGCTTCGATCAACGCCAGAACTTGTTCGGCGTGGGCGTTGGGAAGGTCGTGCTCTGCAATCTCGATGACGCGACCCTGCTCTAGCAGGGCCACGGAGCCGCGACGGGAGGAGGTCTCGATGCCGAGGACACGCATGCTGAGCCGGCGGAAAGGTGAGCCCGGACTTAGACCGCTCTGGTGCCGCTGTCGAGCGGACTCGGCGTCTGTCCGTGGTGCTTTGTGCCGGCAACCACAAAGGATCCGTCTATGCTTCCTGCGTGCCCTCGATCTTGCCGAGGTTCGACTTTCGCGTCGAATACGCGACAGGCAAGGACGTTGGCACGCGCAGCACCTACGAGGACGTGGCGCTGCTGGCGCCGGAGCTCGGCATGTTCGCCATCGCCGACGGCATGGGCGGGCACCAAGGAGGGGAAGTGGCTGCTCGCCTTGCCACGGATGAGGTGCGCGCTGCTTTGTCGAGCCGAAAGTCGCAGCACGCAGCCGAGCGTTACGCGCGCTGCTGTGATCTTGGCTCGCGACGCCACATGTTTGCCGAGCTGCGAGCCGCGCTGGAGCGCGCGAACACGCGCGTGCGCAGCGAGGCCGTCGGCACTGAACGGCTCGGCATGGGCACCACGCTCGACGTCGTGTGGCTGGCACGTGGCCACGCCTTCGTGGCACACGCCGGTGATGGTCGCGTGTACTTGGCGCGGGCGCGAGCGGTGCTGCAGATCACGCAGGATCACACGACTGCAGCGCTTTCACGCGCGGGCGGCGGTCCGGCTGCGTCACAGCTGCCTCACGGCTCGGGCCTGACGAACGCGGTAGGATTGAGCGACAGCGTCGCCGTCGACATGGCGTTCGTGGACGTCTCTCGCGGCGACAGGCTGCTCTTGTGCACCGACGGCGTGCACAACCAGCTCGATGGCGAGACGGAGCTTGGCGAGCTCTTGCGCCTCGGTAATGTTCGGCACGCGGTCGATGCTCTGCTTGCTCGCTGCATGAAGAGAGGGCGCGACAACGCGACGGCCATCGTGGTGGAGGTCGGCGAGCGCTTCGTACGGAAGGGCGAAGCTGACCGTGGACTCTTCGCCGCCGATCTCGAGCGCGCACGTCAGAGCCCGCTGCTGGCCGAGCTTCCTGAGTCCTTCGTGCTGCGTGCCCTCTCGGCTGCGGTCGAGGTCGAGCTCTGTCCCGATGAGCTCGTGCTGCGCGTCGTCGCCAACGATCTGGTTGCGTACATCGTTCTGGAGGGCGTCATCGTGCACCGAGCGAGTGGTCGCCGGCTGGGTGCGGGGGCGCTCATCTTCCCTGAGTCGCTGGTCGGGGTGAGCGGCCAGGGCGAGCTGCCCATCGCCGAGCAAACGACGCGCGTGCTGCGACTGCGCGCCGACGATTTCGCCGAGGTCTGCAGCGATGCCCGGCTCGCTTCGGAGCTCTACCGGCGTCTTGCCCAGCACCTCGCCAGGCTGGCACAGCGGTCAACGGACAAGTGAAGGTGCCGTGCGCGTCAGCGAGGCCGCCGGAAAAAGTGTTTGCAATCCACCCGGGAGAGATTACGGTGCGCGGGCCTTCGACAGCGAGGCCGGCTCAAAATCGGCTTCGATCAAGATGGTCTGGAACGGGGCGTAGCGCAGCCTGGTTAGCGCACCAGACTGGGGGTCTGGGGGTCGCTGGTTCGAATCCAGCCGCCCCGACCATCTGCTGGGCAATCACCGGGGAATCGAGACAGCTCGAACAGCTCCGGGATTGCTCGGTCTAGGGGGGAGAGATCGCCGAGCTCAAGCTCCGCGATCGACTTGGCGGCCTGACCTACGTGAGCAGCTCATCGGCTGGCGTGGCCGGTCCGCTGGCGGACCCAGTGCTCGTTCTTGCCGAGCGCGCGCGAGCGAGCGGGTGACGAACGACCGGCGGATGCAGTGCGTCCCGAACGGTCCTTTGAGCGCCCCCTCCGGGGTCAGGGCCGCGCGGGGGAGGCACGCCTTCAGGTGAGCGCAGACGGTCGGCCATGTGGTCGGTGTTGAGGGGCCCGCCGTTCGAGTCGATCAAAACGAAGTCGTCGGCCCCGACCTTTCGGATCGCCTTCCAGTGCGCGAGCGTCCGGCCACGCCCGGGCTGAGCTTCCACCAGCGCGGGTTGTCGGTCTTGTTCTCATCGAGCGCTCGCGTCTCGTGCTCGAAGTCGAGCCCTTGAACTGCAGCGCGACGGCCTCCTCGACGGTTGCCTTCGCGGTGCAGGAGATTTGATCGTGTTCACCGGGTTTCTCCGATGATCAACTTGGTGCCGGGTCCGCCCTACACGAACAGGGAGTGTTCAACGTTCGTGCAGCTCATCGCCGTCGTCGATGATGCCGAGTTGACCCGCGGCGTGGCTCGCGAGTTGTTGCGAAACTTGGAGCGAGCGGTCAGGTGCGGAGCGACATTCGCGCTTGCTCTGAAGTCCTAGGCTCGGCAATCGCTGCCGGTCACCAGTTGCTCTGAGGTGGCGGTCGTGGGCCGAAACCCACTGCGTTTAAGACCGTGCGCACCATGCCAACTGTTCGCTCGCGCTCCGTCCCACGGCTCGACGCCCTGAGGTGCTGGAGCTTCGGGAGCAATATGTTGCACAGCTTGAAGGCGTCAGCGCTACCGCGGCTCATCTCCAGGTCATCTAACAACTGTAGAGCGGCGTCAGGCGTGAGTTGCGCGTCAGCGACAACCGCGATGACGTCCAGAAACTCTGCCGACTCCTCTTCCGTATAGCTGCCACCCGGAAGGATCCGTGCAGCGGCGCCGCACGCGGCGCACTCAATCGCCGTGTCATGCGGGTCCGGAAGCGCATCGAGCGCGATGCGCCTGCAGTTTTCGCAGAAAGTAGGGACGCGCCGCATCGGGGGAAAATAGTGCGGAGTCCTACCCAGAGCAATCCGACCTGCCCGAGCCATTTTGCCCCTTTCGGATCGGAGGCCAGTTCGTCGGCGATTTCCGGCAGCGGGCGCTCGGAGGTGCTGGTCCCAGCTGTAGCCGTTGGCCGCAGGCGTCCATCAGCTCGTCGAAGCTCGCGAGCGGGTCTGCTGTCGGCGTCGTGCTCGGGGAAGGCTCCGCTGGCTCGTCAAGGCAACAATCGTCGTGGAAGCTCATGCTGCGCTCCCATGGCGGCGCCTGTTATCCTCGCATCGATGCGCCGAACGCTCCGCCTCTCGCGCCTGGCCGCCCGGTGGGTGCATGGCGAGCGAGTCAGCTTCGGGCAGCTGCGCGCCGCCGTCGAACACCGAGACGTCAGTCATTCCGCGGCATTCGTTGGCTAAGTTGCTGATCCCTCGAACACCCCCAGCCTCTGCTGCGCGCACGCTTCTTCGCCGCGGCTCGCAAGGTCACTGACGTCGTCTGGGTCGTGTTCTGGGCCTACGCCGCGTACAGCGTGCTGCACTTCGCGTGGTTCATGCTGACGCAGTAGCGCGCGCTCGGTCACGCGACGCCCTCCTAGTAGCGAATCTGTGTGCCGGCCCGAATGGCGACCGGGTCCGCGAGCGCGTTCAGCTGCATGATCTCAACCGCTCGAGCGTTGCTGCCGTACAGCGCGACCGCCACGTCAGAGACGCTCATGACGAGGAGCGTCGTGTAGCGTCGCGTCTCGCTAGTCGTCCTGAGAATGTCCTTGCGCAGTTCGTTCGCGGCGTCGTGCAGCCCTAGCATCGGGTGGTACAGCTCGTAGCTGTCGAGTCCCTCGACGCAACGCCGCCCCCGTTAGCGCGCGCCCCCCCGTTAGCGCGCGCCCCCCGTTAGCGTGCGCCCCCCGTTAGCGTGCGCCCCCCGTTAGCGTGCGCCCCCCGTTAGCGTGCGCCCCCCGTTAGCGTGCGCCCCCCGT
>DASQDA010000525.1:0-3457 GCA_035634435.1 Polyangiaceae bacterium | reverse complement strand
GCTGCGCGTCGCCCTGGCCGACGGCACCATCGACGCCATCGCCACCGATCACGCTCCGCATTCCGCCCTGGAAAAGGACTGCGAGTTTTCCGAAGCCTCCCCCGGCATGATGGGACTCGAGCTGTGCTTTGGCCTGCTCTCGAGCCTGGTAGGCGAAGGCGGCCTCAAGCTCGAGCGGCTCTTGGACGCCCTCTCGACGCGCCCCGCCCGGATTGCCGGCATCGACCCGCCGACCTTACGCCAAGGCGCCGTCGCCGAGCTCGTCCTGGTCGATCCGGTAGGCAGCTGGAAACCGGCACGAGCGCAGCTACACAGCAAGAGTCACAATACCCCGTTCTTGGAGCGAGAGTTGAAAGGAAAGATCCTCATGACGCTGTCCCACGGGACGATCGTGTTCGACGCGCTGGGAGGCAATCGATGACGCGGCGTTCAGGCTACCTTGCCCTCGCGGACGGGACACTTTTCCCCGGTCGCCTCTTCGGCAGTGATGGGGTCGGCCTCGGCGAGGTGGTCTTCACGACGGGCATGACCGGCTATCAGGAGGTGCTCACGGATCCCTCCTACTGTGGCCAGATCGTTACCATGACGTCGCCCCAGATTGGCAACACTGGCATCAATGCCGAAGACCCAGAGAGCGTGGACGGCAAACCGCAGGTCGCGGGCTTCGTCGTGCGTGACGAGAGCATCGTGGTCTCGAACTGGCGCGCCACGGAGTCGCTCGACACCTATCTGGCCCGTTCCGGCATCGTCGCGATTTCCGAGGTCGACACGCGCCGCCTCACCCGCCATCTGCGCGACCACGGAGCCCAGAACGGCGCCATCGGCAGCGAAGCACCCGACGTCCTGATCGAGCGCGCCCGGGGTGCACCCAGCATGCAGGGGCTTGACCTGGTAGCCCGCGTGACGCCCGCGCAGACGTATGATTTCAAAGAATCACTCGGCAGCTGGATTGCACCCCCGGCACCGGGCCACAGCTTGATTCCGCCGGGCGAGGCTCTTCACGTGGTGGCCATCGATTACGGGGCCAAGCGGAACATTCTGCGCTCCCTCGTCGACCTGGGCTGCCGCGTGACCGTGGTGCCGGCGACCACCACCGCGGCCGCAATCATGGCGCACAACCCCGATGGCGTATTCTTGTCGAACGGTCCGGGCGACCCGGCTGCAGTGACTTATGGAGTCGAGACAATCCGCGGTTTGCTTGGCAAGAAGCCTATCTTCGGCATCTGCCTGGGTCACCAGCTGCTGGCGCTTTCGCTCGGCGCCAAGACCTACAAGCTAAAGTTCGGTCATCGCGGGCTGAATCAACCCGTCAAGGATCTGACCACGGGTCGCGTCGAGATCACCACCCAGAACCACGGCTTCGTCGTCGACGTGGAATCGATTCGTGGTGTCGCGCGCACCACGCACCTGCATCTGAACGATGGGACGAGCGAAGGCCTGGAGGCTCCCGAGGCGCGAGCTTTCAGCGTCCAGTATCACCCCGAAGCAGCGGCCGGGCCCCACGACGCTCTCTATCTGTTCGATCGCTTTCGCAAGCTGATGCTCGAGTCCAAGCAATGAATGAAGTCCACGACAACGGTTCTCTGGCGACGCCTGGTTCTTCCGATCCGAAGGCGGCGGGCGCCGAGCGCACGATCCATTTCGTGAGCCTGGGATGCCCCAAGAACCGCGTCGACACGGAGGTGATGCTGGGAGTCGCGGAACGAGCGGGGTATCGCCACGTCGACGCGCCCGACGGCGCCAGCGTGATCGTGGTCAATACGTGTGGCTTCATCGACGCCGCGAAGCAAGAGTCGATCGACACGATTCTGGAGCTTTCGACCTACAAGGAGCATGGGTCCTGTGAGCGGTTGGTGGTCACGGGCTGCCTGAGCCAGCGTTACCCCGACGACATCGCGCAGGGCATGCCGGAGGTCGACAACATTCTGGGCTCGAGCGACATGTTGAAGCTCGAGCGCGTCCTTGCCGGAACCGGCGAACGGATGATGGTTGGGCACCCGGCAGAGTGGGTGGTTGGAGCCACGGATCCCCGACGCATTTCCACCCGTGGACGCAGCGCCTACGTGAAGATTGCCGAGGGGTGCAATCGTAGCTGCTCGTTTTGCGTGATCCCCCAATTGCGCGGCAAACAGCGATCGCGGTCCGCGGACGACATCGTCCGTGAGGTCGAAGCGCTGGCGGCCGCGGGCATTGTCGAGGTGAACCTGGTCTCGCAGGACACCATAGCCTACGGCCGAGATCGCACGGACGGCATTCGGCTCGCAGAGGTGGTGCGACGCGTCGCCGAGGTGTCGGGCATTCACTGGGTACGACTGTTCTATCTGTATCCGGAGAAGCTCGATGACGAGCTCATCGAGCTTCTCGGCGGGCACTCGCGCGTGCTGCCTTACGTCGACATGCCGTTGCAGCACGCGGCTGACGGCATGTTGCGTCGCATGCGGCGCGGCCACGGCGGGCAGCGTTTGTACGATCTGGTGGAGCGCTTGCGCGCCAAAGTGCCGGGCCTGGTGATGCGCACGGCTTTCATCGTGGGACACCCGGGCGAGAGCGAGGCGGAGTTCGACGAGCTCTTGCGCTTCGTGCGGCACGCCGAGTTCGATCGGGTGGGCGTGTTTCGCTATTCCGATGAGCCGAGTGCGCTCTCGAGCACCCTCGACGCGAAGGTGCCGCCGAAGGTCGCCGGGGCACGAGCTCGCAAGCTGATGACGGTGCAACGCCGCATCAGCCAGCGCAAGAACCGCGAGCTCATCGGGCGCGAGCTGACGGTGTTGGTGGAGGGCCCGAGTGAAGAGAGTGAGCTGGTCATGGTGGGCCGGCATGCGGGCCAGGCACCGGACATCGACGGCTGCGTCTTCCTGTCGGGCGGCGAGGTTCTGCCCGGCGAGCTACGCCAGGTACACATCACGCAGGCATCGGACTACGACCTGGTCGGCGCGGTGCTGGACGGACATGAGCCGGGGCTACTTCCGCTGCCCGCTGCGCCGCCCCTGGCGCTGCACCGCAGCAGCGACGGTCGCCGCGTCTCGTTGCGCACCGTTTCCTGAGGTGCTCGCTCAAGGCTCCTGCTGTCAGGGGCCGCCAATCTCGAAGCTCAGGGCCTCGCTGACTTCCCCATCGAGCTCGTACCAGAGCGCGATCGAGTCACCGAGCTCGGCGCGGATCTCGAACGAGTACGTGCCGTCCTCGGCCTTCTGGAAAGCCCCCATCGCGCTGGCTCGATTCAGCAGGTAGACCGTCGCGTTCACCTTCACGCGACCCTCGATCAGGGCAAAGCCGCGCTCATCGGGTCCGCTCACGGTCGGATCGGAGGGCGGCGGCAGGGGCAACGTGGGCGCAAGACACCCTCCGATCGCGGCAGCGGCGGTCACGCACAGTAGCCAGCGACGCAGGGGCGAGACCATGCCTGAGCGCTAGGGTAGCACTCACCGTGCCACGAGCCGATGCCGCGGGGTCCGCT
>DASQDA010000524.1:0-2704 GCA_035634435.1 Polyangiaceae bacterium | reverse complement strand
AACGGCCGAGCTGCGCGTTCCGGAACCGCCGAGAACGCCTGCCACCATCTTGCCCCGTCGCAGGGGTAATTCCGAGCCCCAAATGGCGGCCGAATTCCGCGGAGCCGGCGCGTTGGGCCGCCGGCTCGTGTAAAGTCTGCGGGTGGCGTCACTCGGCCGCTGGTACTGGATCCTGACTTCGGTACTCGCTTACACCTGCTTTGGTGCAGCGCGCTCCGGAGGCGGAGTGTTGCCCTGGCTTGCCCTGTTGGTGCTCCCTGTCGGCCTCAGCGAGGTATTCCGGCGAACCCAGCGCAACAGCGGCGACGATCGACTTTCAGCGGAGGCCCGAAGCGCGGTGCGTGCGACGGCGTGGGGCGCGGCGTTGCTGATCGCCGCGCGTACGGGGGCGGCGGCACGGCCTGCGCTGGATGCAGCCGCCAACCTCGGCGCGGGAGCAGCCGCTGTCGGGGCCCTGGTTGCGCTCGCGCGGCTTCCTCCGACCGGCGGCCTGCTCGAGGCGCCGCGCGGCGCGCGTTCCCTGGACGCGGCCCTGTTCACTGGCTTCCTCTGGAGCATCGCAACCGCCGTCCCGGGCGCCCACGCGTTGCTTCCTGCACCGAGCCTGAGGTTCGATCCCCTGCTGATCGACACCGCCACAACGAGCGCTGGCATCGGATCCCTGCTGGTGATGGTGGCCGCGACCCTGCGGCTGCGCTGGATGCGGCGGCTCGAGCTGGGTATCGGCGATCGGGCTCGCTCCGCCTTCGCCTTGTGCATTGCCGGCTTCACGGTGGCTGTCCCAGCAGCGTGGCTCGACGTTGCCTCGCCGGATCGGGTGTTGCCCGCGGCAGTGGCCAGTGTCGCCCTCGCCTGTGCCTGGGCTGCGAGCACACCGGAAGCCACCTCGGTCACGCGGATGTTACGCGGGCTCTTGGCGGTTACGCTGCTCGGGGCGCCGCTGGTCGTCGGCGCCACTGCCGTCGCGCAGCTGGCACCGAGCTACGCTCCCGCGCTCGTGCTCAGCTGCGGGGTGCTGGCGATTGGCGTGGGCCTCGTCGCGAACGCGGTGGCGCGACCGCTCGGCCCTGAGCAGTCGCGCTGGCTCACGGCGCTCGACCGTGCCGCCAGAGATGCACTGCAGCCCGAGCCGGCCACGGCCCTGCGAGCCGCTCTGGTCGCCCTCGGCGAGACCGCCAGCGACGTGGAATCACGTCCCGAGATCTGGCAACGCGAGCCGCCGGAGGTGCTGAGCGTCGACGTGGCGGGTTATCTACACATTACTCGCTCCGAAGCACCCGCCTCCCTGTACGACTTCGCGCTATCCGAGCCAGAACGGACGTTGCGCACCGAAGCCTTGCGCGCGCTGCAGGTACGCCGTCCAGAGCTGCGAGGTCTGCTTGCGTGGCTCGAGGCGCGCGGCGCCTTTTCGGCGACCCTGATCGTCGACGACGAGGGTGCGCTGGGGTTCATCTTGCTCCCTCATGGAACGCGCAACACGCCGATGACCCTCGAAGAGGCGCGAGCCGCGCGCCTGCTGGCGGACAGGGTCAGCTCCCGGCGCGCAGTGGCCGCGGCGCTCGCGCGCGCCCGCGAGCGCGAGCTGCGTGCGGTCGATCGCGCCGACAAGATGGACGACGAGTGCAAGCGGCTCGAGCACATCGTGCTGAGCGAGGAAGGGCGTCATCGTGCCCACGCCGAGCGCTTGGCCAAGGGCGCGCGCACTGCAGCCTACAGCCCAGCAGCGCGCGCTGCCATCACCGGCCTGGAGCGAATCGCCCGCGAGAGCCCCTTGCTCGCGCTGACCGTGCCGCCGGGCTCGGACCCGGTGGGCTGGGCTGCTCACTATCATCTCGCGAGTGCGCGCAGCGGCGGCGCAATGGTGGTGGTCGACGGCGCCCTGGCCGAGGAGCAAGCGCTCGAGCGCTGGGAAAACGAGGAGCGCTCGCCCCTGCGACTGGCAGACGGCGGCAGCTTGTTGCTCCTCAATACGGTGGCTCTCCCGCTTCCGACGCAGGAGATGGTCGCCCTCGCGCTGTCACGCCGAGCGGCACACGCGCCGCGTTCCAGTGTGCTGCCCCCAGGCGTGGTGATCGCCGTACCTTTGTCGCTCGAGGTGTGTGTTCAGCGCGGCCTGCTGAGCGCGACGTTGTCGCGCTGGTTCGCGGCCCATCAGCTCGAGCTGCCCTCTCTGTCCGAGCGCGCCGAAGATCTCCGCGCTCTGGCGCTGGACGCCCTCGCGCGTCGTTGCCTCGAGCTCGGACGCCCACCTCTGGGGCTCGAGCCGGCGGCGCTGCGCCTGATCCTCGAACACGCGTGGCCAGAAAACGAGCTTGCGCTGACGAGCGTGCTCGGACGAGCAGCCGCGCTAGCGCACGCCCCCAGCGTGTCGGAAGGTGACCTGATGGCGGCGGGCATGCACCCCCAAGATGCGCTCGACGCTGACCTGATCCCCGCGAGCGCGCCAGCAGCGCGCCGACGACCTTCACGGCGCCCGGCTCGGGGAACTTGAGCTCGGCCTGAGCTCTGCTGCAAGGTACCGCGCATGGGACACGTGCCGCTCATCGAGGAACTGGCGCTGATCGCCGGCCTGAGCGTGCTCGTGACGTTGGTGCTGGCGCAATTGCGCCTGCCGACGGTGGCCGGACTGCTGCTGGCGGGGGCCCTGATTGGTCCGTTCGGATTCCGCCTGGTGCACTCGGTGCAGGCGATCGAAACGCTGGCC
>DASQDA010000523.1:0-2365 GCA_035634435.1 Polyangiaceae bacterium | reverse complement strand
GGCAAAACTCGATCTGAGGGCGCCTTCACCGCTTGATCCAGACGAGTCGTTTGGAACCACACTCGATCGTAGCTCGCGTGTCCTTTCTAGCAAACCACTACAGCGGCAAACGTGCGAAGTCCGTTGGCGATGCGCGAGACGAACACGGACGGCCCGGAACGCGAGGCCACGGGGCCGTCCTCGAATCGCACGAGGGCTAGCGAGCTAGAGCCACACTCTCGCAATGGACACGCAGGCCATTGTACGTTCGGAGCCGTCGGGTTGACCCACTCACACACCTTGCCAGCTGCGGCGGCGGCCGCATTGCAACAACACGATACACTGCCGGTCGAGCTCACCGTTGCGCTCATCATTTCGGTAACGCTGGCGTGCGAGGTCGTAAAGGCGCTCGAGGTCCTGAGCGATCGGACGGGTCACGTAACGGAAGAGCCGCTCGAGCCGCTTTCGGTCTCGAACGTCGACACATTGTTCGGCATAAACGTTGAGGTCGCGGTGCCCGGCGACCGGTGCGTCGAGATCTCGATCGGCGCTCTCGAGGGCGCGAAGTTGTCGAATACGAGCCTGAGCGCGGGCTGTCCCCGCTCGCGCACGAACCGATGCCCTGCGCGGCGGGGCGTAGCAGGCGGCGAGGCCCGGCTCATCGAGCAGGAGCTGCCGCTCGGGCTCGTCTCCTGGCGCTTCTGCCGCGGGCGTCGCCTGGACCAGCTGTCCGCGGCCAGCCCCTTGAGTGGTCACTTGCGTGAAGCGGTCCGTGCGCCAGCGCCGAAAGGCCATATCCCATGTGGCCTGCGGGGCACCTGCCTCACCCGCGCGTGGGTGTGTCCCAGCGGCCTCGCGAGCTCAGCTCCGTCGCGACCTCGCCCTGTCCAAGCATCCGCCGCGATTCCCACACCCTGGAGGAGAGACCTATTTCTCGAGGATCGCCTCGAGCACGTCCCGGAGCCAGTGTTGGAGAGGATCGTCGTCGTGTCGGCGATGCCAGACCGCCTGAAGCACGAAACCGGGAACGGCCACCGGCGGCTTCAGACATACAAGCGCCGCTCGAGGTCGGCTCCCGGTGTGCGAGCACACGGGCGGCTTGCCGAGCGCAGCTGGGATCGTGGCGATGTAGTTGGTCTCGGCTACGATCCTCAGGGCGCTCTCGAAGTACGGCACGCGGACCGCGACGCGCCGCTCGAGACCGCGCTGGGTGAGCACGCGGCTCACGAGGCTGTCGGCGTCCCCACCGAGGGGATACACGACCACGTGCTGGAGCGCACAGAAGCGCCGCAGCGTCAGCCTCCGCTGGGCGACGGGGTGATCCTGGCGCACGATGCTGACGAAGTGCTCGCGGAGAAGGTCTGTGGCCCGGAGCTCCTCCGGCAGGCGGCCGACCTTGGGCACGACGAGGAGATCCAACCGGCCAGCCGCGAGCTGCGAGAAGACGTCGCGACCTGCGGGTTCGATCTGCACGTCGAGCAGCGGTGCGCGTCGCATCAGTCGCCCGACGAACTCCTGGACGACGGCTCCGAGGGCGTGCTCGGTCGCGGCCATGCGCACCGTCCCAGTCGCCGTGGCCGGGTCGAACGGCTGCGGCGGGCGAAGGAGCCCGCGAAGCCCGTCGAGGCTGGCCGTGAGCGGCTCGCGCAACCCGGCGGCGCGCGCCGTGAGCAGCATCTTGCGATCCGCAGGGACGAGCAGCGGATCGTCAAACCACCCGCGGAGTTGCCCGAGGCTGCGGCTCATTGCCGATTGCGTCACACCAAGGCGGACCGCCGCACGCGTGACGCTTCGCTCGACCAATAACCAGTGCAGCGCGAGCAGCAAGTTGAGGTTCATTTGCTCGATCCGGGGCTCGGAGCTCGCGCGGTTCGGCCGGGAATGATTCACAGTCATGCGTGACTATACCAATCATACATTTGAGTCATGTAGCTGTTTGGCGTAGCTCTTCGAGCCATGGACTCCGACGAAGGCGCAACTGCGCGACGCACCGAACGACGCCGCCGACTCCTGGGATACGTGGCACTCGGCGCGACGCTGGTGCTCGGCGCGGTGCTCATACTCGTGGCCGCTGGCTTTCGCTCGCTCGATCTCGCCGCCTACCCGCTGCCCGTGCAGCGGCCGACCACCTGGGAGGCGATCCTGGCGCGACCGCGACCGGTCACTGTTGAGGTCCAGCTGACCGGCACCGTCGATGGTGATCGTCGCGTGGTCCTGGATGAGAGCGATCCCAACATCGAGGAGCTAGGTGACCCTCATGCGCCGAGCACGGTGTCGGCGTATTGGGTGCATCACCCAAGCGAGGGCGACTACCTGATCGACGCCGGTCTCGCCCGCGCGTTCGCCCGCGAGGGCGGCAACTACCCGGCCCTGTTGCGACTGATCC
>DASQDA010000522.1:0-3250 GCA_035634435.1 Polyangiaceae bacterium | reverse complement strand
AGCAGATCGATCGGAGGCGCCGCGATGCGGGCTCGGAGCGCGGCTGCAGCGTCCTGCACCAGGATGAGGTCCGGGCTCAATCCGCGCGCGCGCAGGCTCCGCTGGGCGGCGTGCACGGCGTCGGGCTGGGTTTCAACGGCGTGACCAGTCAACCCGGCGTTCAAGAGCGCCAGCGCGAAGTTGCCGGCCCCAGAATACAGATCGAGAAAGGTCTCCGCGGCGCGCGCGGCCGCACCGCGACAGACGGCACTGACGATGCTCTGATTGACCTGCCAGTTTACCTGCACGAACGCTTCGACAGGCACGTCGAGGCTCAGTCCTTCCACCAGTGGCCAGCGGTGGATGACCTTGGAAGAGGAAACAATCCCCGGCACGCTCAGGTCGAAGTCTTCAGCCAAAGCCTTCAGCAGCGGCGTTGACTCGAGCGTCTTCTGCAGTGCAGGCGAGCGCAGCGTCAAACGGCAGCTCACGCGCGCCGCGGCAGGCGCCCAGCGCAGCTCGGCTTCCGAATAGGGACGCACGAAAGCCCGGTGCTCCCGCACCAGACGTCTCAAGCGCGCAAGCGCGGTGCTGAGCTCCGGGCGCGCCACCACGCACGCGCTTATCTCGACCAGCTCGTGACTCTGGCGAGCGTGAAAGCCCACGCGGCCCTCGGGGTCGAGATGTAAACGAATCCGCGAGCGATACCCCAGCACCTCGGGTGAGGGCTCCACCTCCACGGGCGGTAGCGCGCGCAAGCCGGCCGTGCGGGCCAGGGCCTCCTGGATCATGGCCGCCTTGTAGCTGAGCTGCGCGGTGTACTCGACGTGCAGAAAGTCGCACCCGCCGCACGCCGCGGCGAACGCGCACGCCGGCGCGACACGAGCTTCGGACGGCTGCAGCACGCGGAAAGCGCGCGCCGTCACATAGCTCTTTTTCATCTGTAGCGCGCCGACCTCGATGCGTTCACCGGGCAGCGCTCCGCTGGCGAAGCCCACCCGACCGTCGGACAGTCGGGCCATACCCGCGCCACCCGGCACGATTTTCTCGATGGTCCACACGGTTACAGGCGGGGCCATGACGTCAGGTTTCCAAAGTCTGGGGGTAGTGGCTGAGGGCTATCCGATTACCGTCCAGATCCCGCGTGTACGAGCTGAACGCGGTCTCGCCCTCCAGCTGCAAGCCGGCGCCCTGCAGCGCGCGTTCCAGCTCGCGTCGTTCGGAGGGCGCCACGCGCAGAGCTAGCAGGAAGAAGCCGCGTGTACGGTCCGCGGAGGAGGGCTGCGGCTGCTCCTCGGTTCGTTCGACCATCAAGATCGCGCCTTGAAGATCCAACCAGACTGCCCGCAGCGTTGCGTCTTCGGAGTAGCTGCGCGACAGCTCGCTGAGGCCCAGCACGTCCCGGTAGAAAGCAGCCAGCCGCTCCACATTGCCCGTGCCGAGAGCGATGTGGTGCAAGCGTGTCAACGCAGCGATTCCTTGCGGGAACCCTCGTCGGAGCCCTGGTCAGCGGCGGCAGCCTCGCCATCTTCGAGCTCGGCATCGTCCTGGTCTTCGTCATCCTGGTCATCAGCATCATCCTCGGTGTCGGCAGCCAGCTCGGCATCCGCCTCGCCCTCCGTCTCGGCAGCAAAGCCGCAGTTCTCGAGAAAGCTAGCCAGGAACTCCACCGCTGCCGTGGGCCAGGCTGCGGCCTCTGCATGCTCGATGAGGGCGTCGAGATCTTCCGCGAGAGCGTCGATGGTTTCGTCGTCCAAGCGCTGGACGTAAGCACCCACACGCTCGAGCGCGATTCCAGCGGCCACCGGATGGACGCTGTCGTCCTCGGAGACGTCCAGGAAGGCAGCGAGATGGAGCAGAGCAAGCAACAGCGGGTCGACTTCGAGTGAAGCTGGAACCAGCGGCAGCTGGACAGCTCCTGCCGGGCTCTGCTCCGGAAGCGGGGCAGACGCTGGAAGCGCTCGGGAGCTCACGGCCGCGCTGTTGGTGAGTGGCGGGCTCGCGGGCAACCGCGGCGCTGGCTGCGTCTTGCTGTCGTTGCGCTCCTGACGATGGCTGCCGCTCGGAGCATCCGCGCGGTCGGCTCGAGGGTGGGGAGACGTAGGCCTGGGGGGGGATCGACGAGTCACGCGCCATCATAGCTACAGAAAAACGCGGCGCCCGCGCACAAGCACCAGCGGGAATGAAAGGAGCTTCGCGCTCGTTGTTCGGTAGTCCGGGGATGACAGGAGGCTCGATGACACAGCCGAAGAAGAAGCAGGCGCCGCGTGACGACGCAGAGTCTTCCGTCCGCACGCGCACGGCTGCCCCGGGGCAACGCTCTGCGTCGGAGCCGGAGGCAGCGCTGCACGTTCGCTTCGAGCGCAAGCTGCTGCTCGCGGAAGAGCTGCTGCGTCAACTGCCCGCGACCGACAGCCGCGGACGGCTCCTGCAGATGGCGGTGCTGCGCCGGGACGAGGCGCTGCTCGATGGCATTCTGTCGTTGCTCAGCAACCCACAGGAGCGGCGCTGACGCGCTGCGCGCACCAAGGGCCCAGCGTTCACCCTGCCGCTATGGGAGGTCGAGCGCGACGTTGGCGAAGCCGAACGCCTGTTGCTTCTGCTCGTTGCCGAAATCGTAGCTGACCTCCACGCGGCCAGCTCGGCTGTCCACCGTCAGCACACGTGCTGGCACGAACGCACCCACCACCGGCACGAACACGCGCTCTCCAGGTTTGAGCGCCGGCGTCAGTGGTAGCGGCTTGCAATCGGCGTCGGACACACGTCGCAGCTTTCCCGCAAAACCCAGCACGAGCAGGTCGGCCGCCTCGCGATGCAGGAGGATGGCGCGTTCGACGCGTGAGAGACCCGCGCCGGCCGAGCTGCGGCAGGCCAGCGTAGTGCCGACCTCGCCCGGCTGGCGCAACACATGGAACGAGCTCGGCGGGAGCGTATCGGCGGCGTCGGCCGCCGGGTGTGACGCGGGCAGGTCCAGATAGCGCGCAGTCGGCGACTGCGGGTTGCCAGCGTCGACGACGATGCCGCGCAGCATGCCGGAACCCGAAGCCCAGCTCGTGAGCACGATGTCGCCCGGGGCCGCACGTTCCTCCCTGCGTATGGGGATCAACCATACGTTGTCCACCATAGCGCGCTGCTGCGTCTGCCAGCGCACATTGGACGCTCGTTCTCCCACCTGCTCCAGCACACCGCTGCCATAGACGAAGGTCGGTTGCTCGAAGCCGTGCTGGTTGGCTGCCTCGATGTTGCTTCGTAGCGGCAACAACACCTGATC
>DASQDA010000521.1:0-9142 GCA_035634435.1 Polyangiaceae bacterium | reverse complement strand
GTGCTGGTACACGCCGCCGGCCGCTCCATGGAGCGGGTGAAAAAACACGAGGTGGCTGGCCTGCAGCGTGGTCTGCCCGCGCTGGCGACGATCTCTTCGTCGGCACCGTTCGTAGGCCTTTTCGGGACTGTGTTCGGCATCATCACCGCCTTCCAGCAGATGGCGGATCCGGCAGGCGGCGGAGGCGGCGGGCTCGCCACCGTTTCCGCAGGTATCGCCGAAGCGCTGCTCACGACGGCGGTCGGCCTGGCCGTCGCCATCGTCGCCGTGTGGCTTTACAACTTCTTTGCGACACGCGTGGACGACTTCGGCGTGCTCATTGACGACGCCACGGGTGAGTTGACCGGCCGGCTGCGAGCTGCGAGCCGTTCGGCGCGGCGTGAACAGACGCTCACCTCACCGGCGGTGTTGGAGTCGGCATGAACGAGCGGCGGGATCGCAGCGCGGAGCGCCGCCGTCGGCTCCGCACGCTCATCGACGCGCAGGCGCATGAGGAACGCGCACTCCCGCCAATAAAATCCGATATCAATGTCACGCCCCTCGTCGACGTGGTGTTGGTGTTGCTGATCATCTTCATGGTCGTCACGCCGCTCATCGCCAGCGGGGTCGCGGTTGACCTGCCGCGTACGCAGCACCACCAGCGAAAGCCGGACGACGGGAAGGACATCATCATTTCCGTGACGAATGATGAGCGGGTCTACTTGGGAGCGACCCGGGTCGCCCGCATCGAAGAGCTCGCGCGGGCCGTGAGCCTTGAACGCCAGAAGTTCCCGCATAAGACCATCTTTTTGAAGGGCGACACCCGAGCGAGCTACGGGTCCGTGCGTAAGGCCTTGCTCGTTCTGCACCAAGCCGACATCAACGACGTGCTGCTGGGAACCGAGGAAGTGGTGCAGGAACGCTGATGGCAATGGACGTTGGCAACCGGAAGGGCCCCAAGGGGGACATCAACGTGACGCCGCTGGTGGACATCGTGCTCGTGCTGCTGATCATTTTCATGGTGCTGACGCCCTCCGTGCTGAAGCATCTGAGCGCGACGGTGCCCAAGAAGAGCGAAGCGGAGGCAACCCCGGCTGCCGTGACCGCGATCGTCGTCGCCTACACCAAAGAGCGGGAGCTCACGGTGAACAGCGAGCCGGTCGCGCCCGAGGCGCTCGCAGCGAAGCTGGTCGCACGCCTGCGCGGAGTGCGACAAAAGGTCATATTTTTCAAAGCCGATGACGCAGCGCCCTATGGCGAGGTCGTCCGGTTGATGGACATCGCACGGGGCTCGGGCGCAGAGGTGCTCGCGGTCGTTGGCGATTAGCTGAAGCACTGTGGACACGAATCGATGCGCAGGGCTTCACATGGCGTTGCTGGTGAGTGTATAGAAAGGCGCGCCTAGTTTCTGGCGCATCACCCGAACGCCGAAAGAGGCGCAAGGAGGGCCACTGATGATCATCGGAGGAAGTCGCCGGAGTGCCATCCTGAGCTCCGCACTGCTGCTCAACGTGTTGCTGTTTGCGTACCGCTCCCAGGCTGCGCCGCAGAAGCCCCGCTACCAAGTTTCACAAGCAGCGGCGCCCCAGCCAGCACCCGCGGCTCCCGCGCCCAAGCCAAACGCGCCCGCGCAGCCCCCTGCGGCGGCTCCCGCTAAGCCAGCTCAGCCTCCGGCCAAGCCGGCGCAGCCCCCTGCGGCGGCGGCTCCCGTTAAGCCGGCGCAACCACCGGCCGCACAAGCTCCCGCTGCCGCCGCACCCGCCAAGCCAGCACCCGCTGCGGCTGCTGCGGCTCCCGCAAAACCAGCACAAGCGCCGGCAGCAGCGCCCCCGGCAGCTCAAGCTCCGCCGGCTGGCTCGCCACCACCGGTGCCCCCGGCCGCGGCTCCGGCGCCTGCTGGCGCAGCGCCCGTCCCTCCATCTGGGCCCGCCGTGACACCCGCGCCGGTTGCTCCAGCGCCCACGGCTCCTGGCACCCCGGACGTGACGGACTCAACCGCGGGCAGCGCGCCACCCGCTGTCATCTCCCCTGTTCCGGGAGAAGCGCCCGTGACAGCGACCAGCCCCGGGTTCACCGGCAGCGTGCCCGAGGGCGACGCACTTGGGACTGATACCCAGCCCTACTTCGATCCCGACGAAATCGACAGCATCAAGGTCACCGTCGATCGCCGCGAGAAGCGGCTGCAAGACTACGCGGGCTCGGCCACGGCGTTCACCGAGCGCGATCTCGATCGCGTTGGTGTGACCAACGTGCGCAACATGAGCAGCACCACGCCTTACCTCGAGATCGGGAATCAGGAAGCCAACACGGAAATCTACATCCGCGGCGTTGGCTCCGACAACAACACCGAGCTCGGTGACCCGGCTGCGGCGACGCACATCGACGGCATCTACATCCCGCGTCCGCGCGGGGTCGGTTCCATGTTCTTCGATCTGGAGCGCGTGGAGCTCAACCGCGGGCCTCAGGGGACCCTGCGCGGCCGCAACGCAACGGCCGGATCCCTGAATCTCGTCACCGCCAAGCCCAAGCTGGGCGAATGGGGTGCAGAGGGGTCCTTTCAGCTCGGCAACTACTCGCAGCGGCTCACGCGCGCGATGGTGAACATCCCCATTGGGCAGCGACTGGCGCTGCGCGTGGCCGCTTTCTCCGAGGTTCATGAGCCCTTTTACGAGAACGGCGGGCCTGTCCATACCTTGCGAGCATCGGAGAGCGCCGACGTATTGGCCTACCGAGCCAGTGCCAAGTGGCTGCCTATCGATCAGGTCACCATCACGGTGCAGCACGATCTGACGCAAGAGCGCGGAACGGGCTTCAATGGCACCAACTTCTCCGAAGCGCTTCTCGCCGGCATCCAACCCGACGAGATCAAGAATCCGCGCAAGGTGGTCTACCGCGGCGCCCAGGGCAGCCTGGATCTGCTGCACTGGGGCGTCCATGGCAACGTGAACGTCGATCTCGGTCCCGTGCAGGTGGAGTACCTCAGCAGCTACCGCGACATGGACTATGAAAGTGTGAGCGCCGGCAATGCAGGCTTGGCTTTCCCCGGCGCCCCACCCCCTGACATCGACAACTGGGGCACCTCGTACTGGGAGGCGAGCTCGCGTTCGGTAGTGCAAGAGCTACGCATCTTTTCGCCCGATGAGTCGCGCTTTCGCTGGACCGCGGGCGGCTTCTTCTTTCGCGAGAAGCAGGCCGTGTTCCTCGGCAGCACGAACGACAAATCGACCGGTTACCTCGGCAACGAGTTCAATATGCCCGACGTCACTGGCACCTCGTGGGCTGGCTACGCCGACGGCACGTTCGACATCATCGAGACGCTGCGCGCCACCGCGGGCATTCGGCTCACCACCGAATCCAAGGAACGCACCGGCATCGGCTCGATTTATGGGTTGAACGGGGTCACGGCCCCGTTTCGTTACGGCACCGAGGGTTTCAAGTTCGCTGGCCGCGATCGCGCCGACTTTACCGCGCCAACGGCGGCAGAGTTGGACGCGGACGGCAACGTGGCGCCGCCGTTCAACGACTTCCGCAATGGCATCGATCGCTTCGGCGCGCGGGACACACTGCAAGCGACGCTCGCGGCGCCCGGCGTCAGCATGTGGAACAACATCCGGGAGCAACGCGGAACTTACAGCGATACGTTCCTCGACTTCCGCGCGGGAGTGGACACGAACGTCACGCCCGATAACCTGCTCTATTTGATGTTTTCCACCGGCCACAAGTCGGGCGGCTTCAATGACAACGTCACCACGTTGGCAGGCCAGAGCATCGCGCCGACCTACAAGCCCGAAGCAATCTATGCCACGGAGCTCGGCAGCAAGAACGAGTTCCTCGAGCGGCGGCTGATAACCAACGTGTCCGGTTTCTGGTACGCGTACACGGACATGCAGTTTCAGACCATCCAGGCGCTCGGCGATCCTGGCAACTTGCCGCCGGGACAGGCGCCGCCCAGTACCGCACTGCGTCAGAACGCCGCCACCGCGCGCCTGCTCGGCCTGGAGGTGGACGCCACCTGGCGCTTGCCAGCCGGACTCCAGGCTGGGCTGCAAGCGATGCTGCTGTCGGCCCAGTTCACCGACGGAGAGGTCAACGACACGCGCGTGAGCTACGAACCCAGCCCGGACAACGTGGTGAGCCTCAATGGGCGCGACCTTCCGCGTGCGCCCCGCCTGAGCTTGAACTACTCGCTGTCGCAGACCATCACTACGCCGATTGGCTACTTCGACTGGCTGGTCTCCGGGCAAACGAAGACGAAGCACTACATGACGGTGTTCAACGGCGAAGGCTACGACAACGAGGGCAACGTCAATCCACTGTACAGCGACGTCGTGCCCACCTTCACGCGCTTCGATGCGGGCGTGGGCTACGCGCGCCCTGACGGCATGCTGCGCATCGACGCCTTCGTCAACAACCTGACGAACGTCGCGCACATGACCTCGCTCATCAACGTGCCCAATCTGAACCTGCGCTTCTTCAATCCGCCCCGCCAGATGGGTGTGCGCTTGTCGATGTATCTCTGAGCGCCCGTCCGCGACGGAGGCCGTCCAGCACGCGCTGGGCGGCCGCCGTCGTGTCTGCCAAAGCGGACTTGGGGCAGCGACGAGGCGCCACGAGGCGGAAGCCGCCCCGCGCTGACGGAGTCTGATTCGGCTCTCCTGTCCCGGTTCTGAGCGCCCCCGGCGTCTAGGCGCTTCAGCAGCGGCGTTCATCGCCCGATGCACGCCTTGCCAAGGGGCACGGGCGGCACTACGCATCCGGGGCGTGACCAACTGGAAATCGCTACCGGGCGTCAGTGGGATGAGTCTTTACGTGCCGCCCTTCCGGGTGCCGCTCAGTGATTGGTGCAGCTGGACTGGCAACAACTGGGACAAGGTTCGGGCAGTGGTGGGGCACAGCTTCCGTGTCTGCAGCCGGGACGAGAACGTTTACACGATGGCCGCGAATGCCGCGCTGCGCCTGATTCTGCAGAACGACATCGACCCGCGGCGCGTCGGGATGCTGGCGCTCGGAACCGAGTCGAGCACCGACAATGCGGCGGGCGCCGTCATCGTTCGTGGCATGTTGGATGGCGCGCTCGAGAGCCTGGGAATGCCGCGCTTGTCCCGCAACCTCGAGGTGCCAGAGCTCAAGCATGCTTGCCTCGGCGGCATCTACGGCCTGAAGAGCGCGCTGCGCTACGTCGCGACGGATGGGCGCGATACGCAAGCAATCGTCGTCAGCTCCGACGTCGCCGAGTACGAACGGGGCAGCAGCGGTGAGCAGACCCAAGGAGCGGGCGCCGTGGCCATGCTGGTCGAACGGGAGCCCAAGCTCTTCGCGCTGGACCTCTATCATTGTGGGAGCGCTTCCGCTTACCGCGGGCCCGACTTTCGCAAGCCCATGGCGCGCCACTTCGCCGAGGGATACGCAACGAAGACGACTCGGCCCAACGACTTCCCGGTGTTCAGTGGAGACTATTCCACCTTCTCGTACATCGACGAGACGGTTCACGCGGTCGAAGACATGCTTCGCAAGCTAGACGTATCGGCGGGAAGCTATTACCGCAGCGTACGCAGCCTGTTCTTTCATCGGCCATACCAGCTGATGCCGGTACGCACGATGTCGTTTCTCTACGTTCGGGGTTTGGCGCGTGGCGATCACCACCAGGACGAGCTGCGCGAGCTGTGCACGGACGCGGCAGTCTCGTTCGACGACGTGATGCGAGAGACGCTGTCCGCTCCCGATCTCTACGCGGAGGTGATGAGCGGCAACATCCAGGTCGATCCCTACGTAGCCACCAGCGCGGTCGCGGCGGTGCTGCGCAAGCGTGCGAGCTTCCGCGAGTTGCTGAATGAAAAGATGAGCCTCGGCAGCCAGACCGTGGCGGCGCTTGGCAATCTCTACAGCGCCGCGCTGCCAGCCTGGATCGCCGCAGGGCTCGAGGAGGCGGCGCAAAAACAGCTCCCGTTGACCTTGGCGAACATGGTCGCGGTCGGTTACGGCAGCGGAGATGCCGCCGAGGCAATGCCGATAGCCCCGGTCGAAGGCTGGGAAGCGGCGGCACAACGCATCGGGTGCGCCCAGGCGCTCCAGCGCTCGGTCGATCTGAAGCAAGATCAATACGAGTCCTTGCACGATCATCGCCGGCTGATCGGCGTCGAGTACGAGCCGAAGCAGCAATTCGTGATCAGCCGCGTGGGCACGGCGTACGAGCCGAGCTTTCAGGACCTCGGCGTCGAGTACTACGAATACGTGCCCTGACGCACGGCGCGCCCCGCCCCACTGCGGGCGCACTGGGCACGCCTGGACGCGGCTTCCCCTCAGTGTCGCAAGGCCGTGAAGAGGAGGAGTAGGGAGAAGGTCGAAGCGCCGGTGTCCGAGTCGCCATCGCGAGTCACGGTTGCCGCCAGCTGCAGCATGGGCCCCACCGACCACTCGTCGGCCACCCAGAAGTCATGGCCGAACCAGGCGGCGCCGCCCAAGCCGCGGGTTGCGCTTACCTGATCACTACTGCTCCCCTCGACGTTGGCGAGCGCAAGGCCCAGCATGCCGCCGAGATGCCAGCCCTTGGTGGCAACCGGAAATCCGTCAATGAACGGCCCGAGTATTCCGACCGCAAGACTTCGATCTTGAGTTGCGGTCGCGCTGCGCTCGAACTCGGCAGGAAACGCGCCGTGCGCGAGGAGAGCGCCGCCGACGGCGAGCCCAGGGCTGGGAGAGCCACCCAACATCAGCTGCATACCCAGCCCCAGCCCGGAGCCACTGAGATCCCGGTCCGACACATGATCATCGTCGAAATTGGCGCTCAAGGTGCCAAAGCCCACGCTGGCGCGCGCATAGAACCCGTCGTGCAGGCGGTACGACCGCGGCACGATGGGGGCCGGCGCGGGCGTCCTGAAATCCATCTTACCCAGAGGCGGATCGGTCGGCGCGGCCTGTGCGCTAGCGAGCGAAGGCAGCAAGGCGATGCTCGCCGAGAACACTGAAGCCAAGGCTAGTCTGAATGCCATTGGCTGGTGTGTTAGCACCCTCGGGGCCCCGCTGCTCGTCAGCGTGAGAGTCGGATTTCGGGCGCTACTGGAGCGGGCGCGGCGACCGACGGGGACGGCGGGGGCGCAGCGCGCGTCATCGGCGCGCGCTGTGTATGCAGACGCGCTGCCGAAAGGGCAGGAGCGTTCGGAGCCGACGAGAGCAGGGGCGGAGCGGTCTCGCGCACCAGCTCGGCGCGCAACCGTACGTTGCCTTCGGACAGGCCTTGCTCGAACACGTAGGGACGATAGCCCTTCAGCTGGAGCACGAACACGCGCGGCGCCGTGCGCAGTTTCTCGCGCGCCAGCGTCAGTGTCAGTGGCGTCCGACCAAAGTACTCCTGGGCGGCGGCAGCACCGGGCTCGGCGCCATGATCCAGCTTGGGACCGGCGGTGACATCGGCCCCAGGGGGCTCGGAATCGATGGTGAGCGTCAGCCATTGCGGGGCAGCCGCGGGTGTTGTCGCTGCAGCAGGCGCCGCCGCGTTGCTCGGCGCGGGGGCATTGGCCCTGAAGAACAGGACCGCAGCGGCAAGCAGGGCCAGCGCGCAACCGAGCAGCCAGCCAAGGCGGATGCGTCGAGCGCGCGGCGCGTGCGAAGGCGCGTCAGGAGTCGAGGAACGCTGCGTCGAGGAGGGTTCGCCGGAGGCGCGCTCGGGCAGGTAAGAGCGGCCGGGGGGTGAGCCCGCCGACAGCTGCGTCGGATCGGGCGAAGCAAAGGCGCCACTCGACGAGGCGGAGAGGTCGTACGCGGGCGCACTGTGCGCACCGGGCCGCGCTCCGCTGGCGTCGCTCGTCGGATCCGTCAGCGGGTACGGCAAGGTGGCCGTCGGTGGGGTCCAGAGCGCGTCGAACGCGGGGTGCTCCATGGGGACGAGCTCGAGCGCCTCGATGAGGGCCTCGGCGTGCGCAAATCGCTCGTTCACGTCTTTGGCCAGACATTTCAAGATCACTGCTTCCAGCTCGAGGCCCACTTCAGGGCAGGCCAGCGAGGGCGCCTGGGGTGGATCGGCAATGATGGCTGCACAGACCCCCGGAAAGGTACCCGCGCGAAACGCCGGTTTGCCCGTCACGAGCTCGTACAGGATCATCCCGAGCGACCAGATGTCCGTGCGTGCGTCGACGTTACGAGCGTCACGCACCTGCTCGGGTGACATGTAGTGTGGTGAGCCCAGCGCCACGCGTGCGCCCGTCAGCGTCGCGGCGCCGCCGGGCTCCGGGCGCAGAGATTTCGATATACCGAAATCGAGCACCTTGATGTGTGCTTTGCCGTCGGAGCGGCGGACCACGAACAGGTTCGACGGCTTCAGATCGCGATGCACGATGCCGGCGCGATGCGCTTCCCCGACGGCTCGGCACGCCTGCACCACGAGGCTCACGGCCTGCGCCACCGGGATGCGGCCCAGGCGTTCGAGCACGCGCCCGAGGTCGGCGCCCTCCAGGCGTTCCATGACGATGAAGGGAGCACCTGCGGCGTCTTCACCGAGATCGTAGGTGCGAACGACATGCTCACCGCTGAGAGCGGCGGCGGCCTTGGCCTCCCGCAAGAGGCGTGCAGTGGCCTCGCTCCTCCGCTCTTCGTCCCCCAGCGTCAGGAATTTGATCGCGACGATTTGATTGAGGGCCAGGTGGCGAGCCGCGAGAACCACGCCCATTCCCCCGACCCCAAGCATTCCTTCGATGCGGTACTTGCCCGCGAGCACGTCACCCACTGCAGGAACGCTGCCCCAACCGAACGCTGGGGCCCGATGGATCCCAAAGGAATCGGCCACTCTGCTCGTATATCGTGGCTGTGCGCGCGCGTCATCCGGGAGCGCGCTCCGACGGAGTGTCGTCCGGGCGCCTACCCTGTCGCTCGCGGCAATCCTTTACGGGTTGACCACACGCAGCGGGCGCCCAGCAATGAGGGCGGCCACGTTTTCGGCCGTGATCTGCACCAGCCTGCGGCGCGCCTCCAGCGTGGTCCATGCCACGTGAGGGGTGATGATGCAGCGCGGTGCACTCAACAATGGATTGTCCTTCGCCGGCGGCTCTTCGGTGAGGACGTCCAGCGCAGCGCCGGCGAGCCGGCCTTCGAGCAACGCGCGCGCCAGCTCCGCTTCCTGGATGAGGGCTCCGCGGGCTGTATTCACGAGTAGCGCCGAGGACTTGACCTT
>DASQDA010000520.1:0-2591 GCA_035634435.1 Polyangiaceae bacterium | reverse complement strand
GGGAAGCGGAGCTCCCGGAGATGCGCGAGCGCATCCGCGCCATGCGCTCGCTCTTCGTGCAGCTGCTGGCCAAGCAGGGCGTCGCCCGCGACTTCTCGTTCATCGAGCGGCAGCAGGGCATGTTCTCGTACTCGGGGCTGGAGCTCGACAAGGTGCGCCGCCTGCGCTCGGAGTTCGGTCTTTATATCGTGGACAGCGGTCGCATCTGCGTTGCCGCCATGAACGAGAAGAACCTGTCTTACGTCACCGAGTGCATCGCCAAGGTGCTTTGAGCGATGACCTCGCCGCTCACCCAAGAGGCGCTGGTCGAGCTCGGCCAGCGCTATCTGTATCCGAACTACCGCCAGCCCCCGCTGGTGCTTGCGCGCGGCGAAGGCGCCCTGGTGTGGGACACGGCGGGCAAGCGCTATCTGGATTTCTATGCCGGCATCGCGGTGAGTGTGCTGGGCCATGCCCACCCTGCGCTGGTGCGCGCCATCAGCGAGCAGTCAGCGCGCCTGCTGCACGTGTCCAACTACTTCTTCAACGAGCCCAACGTACGGCTCGCAGAGAAGCTCTGCCAACTCACCGGGCTCGATCGCGCGTTTTTCTGCAACTCGGGCACCGAGGCCATCGAGGCCAGCCTGAAGCTCGTGCGTCGGCATTTCTGGACGCAAGGGCAACCCGAGCGCCTGCGCGTCATCGCGTTCGACAACTCGTTCCACGGTCGCACGCTGGGCGCGCTCGCTGCTACCGGCCAGAACAAGTACAAGGAAGGCTTCGGCTCGCTGCCGAACGTGACGCATGTACCGTACGGGGACTTGCAAGCCGTGCGCGAGACGCTGGCCGCGGATGTGGCCGCGATCTTGGTGGAGCCCATTCAAGGTGAAGGGGGCGTGTTGCCAGCGCCGCCCGGCTTCCTGGGCGAGCTGCGGCGTCTGGCCGACGAGAACGGCGCGCTGCTGATCGCCGACGAGATTCAGACCGGCGTCGGCCGCACCGGCACGTTCTTGAGTATGCAACAAGCCGAGGTGCTACCGGACGTCGTTGCGTTGGCCAAGGGCCTGGGTGGCGGTATTCCGATCGGCGCCATGCTGTGCAAGCAGGCGCTCGCGGAGGCGCTACCACCGGGCAGCCACGGCTCCACCTTCGGTGGCAATCCGTTGGCGTCCGCGGCTGCGCTCGCCGTCCTGGAGGTGCTCGAAAGCGACGGACTGATGCAGCAAGCGCGCGTGCGCGGCGACTACCTGGCGGCCAGGTTGCGAGCCGTGGCCGAGCGGCAGCCGCAGCGCGTCGCCTCCGCGCGGGGCCGAGGACTGTTGCAGGCGCTGGTGCTCGCTGCTGACGTGGACGCACGCGCCGTGCTCGGTCGCGCACAGGACGCGGGCTTGCTGGTCACCATCGCGGGCGGCCAGGCGCTACGCTTTTCACCGCCGCTGGTGGTCACTGAAGCTCAGATCGATGAAGGGGTTGCCATTCTCGAGCAGGTTCTCGCGGTTTGACGGAAACGCAACACGGCTCGACCCAAGCAGCCCTGCTGCCGTGCGCCACGTGCGGCACATCGGTCGATCCACTGCGAGCCGCTCGGGTGGCCGTGTTCGGGGAGCGTTTTCGTTACTTTTGCAGCGCAGGCTGCCGCGACCGTTACGATCCCATCGGCCTGCGCACACCACTGCCGCTCCCGCGCGAAAAACGCGAGCCCGAGGACAATCGCTCGCTGCTCGCGGGCGACGCGCTGCAGCCGGGAGAACCGCTGAACGCGCACTTGCTCGGCTGGCACGACCGCGAGCAAGACGTGCCGCGCTCCGATACGGCCGCTGTGGAGCCCGTGGCGGAAGAGCCTGCGCTAGAGGTGGGAGCAGCGGGTAGCGGGCTGCCCGACCCCGCTCCCGTAGCGCTCGGGTCGCTCTTGCTATCGCTGGCCGCCATCGGCGGCGGTTTGGCCATCGCGCTCGGCCTGGCAGGTGACTCCACGGGCGTGAGCACCGCCAGGCTCTTGGTCTGCATCGTTTCCGCGCTCGCGCTCGGCGCCGAGGCCTGGATGGGCCAACGCGAGGCCACCGAGCTGCACGCTTTCGCCGTGCTGCCGGCCCCACTCGGCAGCGTGGCCGTGGCAGCGGGCGCGTATCTGGCCGGCTTACCCGAGACGAGCAGCGCCATCAGCCTGGCTGCTTTGATCGTGGCCACGACGGCGGCCGCGCTGGTGCTCACGCGGCGCACGCGCCGTTCCGTGGACGCCGAGCGCGAGCTCATGGCGGCCGAGCTCGATGGTCCGTGCCGACGCGTTCTGGGCGACGAGCTCGCTGACGCGCGTGCCAGTGACCTGCGACCTGGCGAGGAGATCCTGATCGAGGCCGGCGAGATCGTTCCCGTGGACGCCACCGTCACGGCCGGCACCGCCCTGGTGTTACCCTGGCGCGGAGCCACGATGCAGGCCGAGCGCCACGAGGGGGACGTGATCGTTGCCGGCGCGCGCCTGGTGGAAGGACCCATTCGCGCCGTGGTCAGCTGGGCTGGCTACGATCGCGCCTGGTTGCGCTTGTCGAGCGACCCGCGGCGGCGCGCGGATCTGTATGGATCGCTCGGGCGCTCGGGGCGCCTCTTCGCCGAGC
>DASQDA010000519.1:0-6105 GCA_035634435.1 Polyangiaceae bacterium | reverse complement strand
GTGCCTGGGGCCCCGCCGACGGAGTCCGAACCCGGATCACCAGCGCTGCATGCCAATAGAACGCACATCAACGCCGTGCTCAAGCCAAGGCTAGCCCGCATGCCGCGATCCTTTCTGCGTCTCAGCGAGAGCATTCAGCATTGACAGTGTTCAGAGCGCCGCTTCGCAGCTCACTCGCGGGAGCGATGAACACAACAAAGGCGAGAACCCCGAGAAGCTTCACGTTTGAGCCGCGTCCCGAGCGCTGCCCACTCCAAAGGACTGATCACGCTCGGATGAATCGGGCTGTCTCTATCGGAAGCGCGGACGACGTCCTCGCGATCGCGGAGCGGCGTCGTTGCTGCGACCCTCGGCGGACTCCGACGGACGCGCGGAAAACGGCTGCGGAGCTGACGCTTGCGGTTCAGCGGCCCGATTGAGAGGTCGGGCAAACAACACTTCCGGTGCCTTGGCGGGCCGACGTTGCTCCGCAAACGACCGACCGTTCGCTGGCCGCGACGCGTTGCGGTTGCCGTTTCCGTGGGCGTTTGCGTTGCGATTGTCGCTGGCGTTGCGATTGTCGCTGGCGTTGCCGCGAGCGTTGCCGTTGTCGCTGCCGTTGCCGCGAGCGTTTGCGTTGCCGTTGCCGCGAGCGTTTGCGTTGCGATTGTCGCTGCCGTTGCGGTGGTCGCTGGCCCCTGTGACGCCGCCGCCGCCGCGTTGCGCGTTGCTCGGATGAGCACGCCCGGATCGAGCGTCAGTCGCGCGCAGCGCGTTGTCAGCTTGCCCTCGCCCCCCACTCATATGCGGCGCGTTGTTGCCGCTGCCTCGCCCGGCGGCTGTGCCGAGGGCGCGCGCTGGGCTCGTTTCCTGGGGACGCGGCGCCGGACGGGGTGCCGGCCGCTGCGGGACGACGGCCCGTCCACTTGGGAAGAAATCCGGCGTCAGCTCTCGGCGCACATACGCGCGCCAGATCTCGTGAGCGTCGCCGCGGCGAGCTCCGAGGCTGCGATCGATGCGGGCCAGGTGCCCGAGCGTATTTTCAGCATCACGCAGGAAGAAGCGTTCCGAGCTGCTGTTCTGGGCGGCCGAGACAATCTGCGGAAAATCGATGATGGTGGGCCCCGCCTCGGCCCACAGCACGTTGTAGGGCGACAGATCGCCGTGAATCAGATCGCACGAAAGCATGCGCACGAGCTGGGTGAGCATGTCGCGGTAAGCGCTGTTCGCTTGCTCGGCGGTCAGCGGCGTGTCGATCAACCGGGGAGCGGGCCGGCCATCATCGCCCAGCACTAGCTCCATCAGCAGGACCCCATCGATGAACATCACCGGCGCAGGCACCCGCACGTTGGCCGCGTGCAACCGGTACATCGCGTCCACCTCGGCCGACTTCCACGCGTCCTCGGCCGTGGCTTTGCCGAACTTCGACCCGCGGTCCATCGCCCGCTGCGAGCGCGAGTTGCGCACGGCGCGCCCCTCTTTGTACTCGGCGTTGTTCTTGAAGCTTCGATGAGCGCGGTCCTTGTAGACCTTGGCGACCACGACTCGTCCTCCCGAACGGACGACGAAAACCTCAGCTTCCTTACCGCTCTGCAGCCGCCCGAGCACTTCGCTGATGATACCTTCTGCAAGAAGGTGTTCGAGACTGCTTGCCATGACCCTTTACCTGTGAGCGCTGGTCGCGCGAAGGCATAGCAGGTTCACGGCCGAAGCGAAGAAGATCGCCCAAATTGCCGCTGTGGCGGCCTCGGTTCTCCGCAGGGCGCCAAATTTCAGCTTGCCGCGCCGGTGCGCACGAAGGGAACACACCGGCACGGCTGCGATTTCACTAGGGAGCGTCTTCAACGCACGACCAGCCCGTGGCGGCGCACGTGCACTCCACCTCGTCACCGCCGCCCGGCATGGTGCTGTAGCCGCACTCCTGCTCGGGGACGTCGCAGGCTTCGTCGGCCGCAGGCTGCTCGGCCGGACAGCACGCCCAGAGCTCTCCCTGGCACTGACATTCCGCTGCTTCGTACGCACAGTCCTGGTTGTCACTCGTGCAAGCGTCGCCCGTTGTGGGAGCTTCGGCAGGACACTCCGTGCACGCCCAGGCTCCGTCCTGACATTCGCACTCCGCGAGATCGTAGTCGCAGCCTTGGCCCGCGAGTGTACACGCGTCCGCCGTGGCAGGCGCCTCGGCGGGACACGCTCCGCACGCCCAGGCTCCCTCCTGACATTCGCACTCGGTCTCTGCTTCGCTGGCCGCGGCTCCGTCGTAGTTGCAGTCCTGTGAATCTACGGCGCACACCGCGCCTGGCTCGGGCGCGGCCGCCGGACATTCGCTGCATGTCCAGCCATCCGCGCCACACGTGCACTCGATCTCGTCCGGGCCACCCGGCATGCTGGCAGCGTCATAGCCACAATCCTGCTCGAGCTCGACACAACTGGCGCCCTCGGCCGGTGGAGAAGCCGGGCAGGTGACGTCACATTCCCAGCCGTCATCGTCGCACTCGCACTCGACCATGCCGGCGTAGGGACACAGCATGCCGACCGTCTCACAGGCTGTTGCAGGCGCGGGCTCGGCAGCAGGGCAATCGGCAACCTCCCAGCAGACCCAATCGCCCTTGTCGCAGTCACAAGTAGTTGCTCCGAAGTTACAGGTGCCGGGCATGCCCATACACGCCTCGCCCGGCGTGGGCGCCGCGGCTGGACAGCCGCTCGAGCCGCCGCCGGTACCGCCGCTCCCTGCCGTCCCGCCGGATGTCGCGCCGCCAAAGCCCGAGGTGCCTCCCCTGCCCCCTGACGCAGCACCGGAGCTGCCCCCACCCATCCCAGCGCCGGAGGCGCCGCCGCCGTCACCGCCATCGTCGTCGGAGCCACACGACGTCGCCGCTCCAGCCAATGTGAAGGCGATGACTGTCGCGCCGATGCGCGATCGGAACGAGACCGTTTTTGAAATACGCATTGAATGACTCCTGGTGCGATGGGGCAAAGTGCGCGTGCAACCGCTGCCACGCCGCAGTGCCTCCTCGGATCCGTCTCGGAAGTCGAGCTTGGAGCAGCACTATATCGATGGATCGTTGATGCGGCAATCGGATGCGGGCGCAATCGTTAGCTCACCACCTCACCACTCGCTCGATCCTTGCTGACCTCGATGGCCTCTCTAACTGGCAATTTGCCCGCATCGGGAACCGGTTGCGCAACTTCACACTTCGAAGCTGTCGAAGCTGGAAGAGTTCGCCGCGACGACAAACACGCGATATCGCGCCGCGCTGACTGCAGCCGAGTGCGTCCGTTACTAAACGGCCAAGGCCAGTCGGGTCCCGAGCTCGCTCCAACGTGCTTCGAGCCCGCGTTGCACGAGGCGCTCGACCCCGAGCAGATCGCTACGGCGGAAAGCATGGCCGGGGCGGCCCAGCTCCAGCATGGCGCGGAGCTGCCCCGCCGCAATGAAGGGAATCATTGCCAGCGCTCCACCTCCGAGTGCGTTGCCGCCGAGGCGCTTGGCCAGGCCATTCTCGAGCACGCCTGAGGGCCCTCCTTGAACGGCGAGCCCACGACGCGCCGATCGGAGCACCAAGTCGTACTCGGACAGCGGGGCCCCAACCCGGGCGTTCACGACGGGTCCGATGATGGAGCGCGTGAATAAGGTGCGGCCCTGAGCGCCGGCATAGTGGAAGATCGCAGTCTCGGCGCCCGTGAGTACCATCGATAGCCACGTCGCGGTATGCCAGAGCTCGTCCTCGTCGCGCAGACGCTGCATGAATCGCGTCCACTCCGCCAGCTGCTCGAAGGAAGGACCGCTCGTCACGCCGCCGCTGAGGGCAGCGATCTCGCGAACCTGCTCGAGCTTGCGCCAGTCCCCCGTGAATGCTCGCACGTGGCAACAGTCTGGAACGCGCCCGCGCTCGACCCCGCGTGTCAGCCGATCCGTGTTCACCGGGCCGACCGTGAGATCGCCGTTGCTGACGTACCACAGCGGCGGCCGTTGAGGTTTGAATCGACTGGAGGAGGAGCACGTCTGCAGCATGGCGTCGGTCGCTTCGCGAGGAAGGCCATTGTTCCTCGGCCTGCCCAACACGGGCCAAGAGAACGATGGGCTTTTCTGCAACGAGCCCTAGTTGACGTTGCTGGTTCCAACGAAGAACGGCGCTCCCGGCAGCCCGAGCTCGCCTCCAAATTCGAAGTCGCTGCAGTCGCTATCGGCGCCGCCCGGCCCACAACCGTAGGCTGCGGGCGGCTTTCCGGCGTTGTTCTCCGTCGCGCCGAAGCGATAGTTCAACAGCTTCTCCGCGCCAAACTCGGCAACCGTGAGTACCGGGCCGCGGTCGCTCGGATCTGCCCAGACGGGATCGGCGATACGGGAGTCCCGAAGCGTGCGCAGCACCCGCAACGATTCGGGCGCATCCTCGCTGATTCCAACCCAATCGATGTGACGGTCTTGGCGGCTCACGACGAGCACGGCGTGCGACCCTTGTCGCACCATGGACGTCAGGTTGCGTCCCACCTGGACCTTGGCGAGCTCCCGCACGCTGGCGGGAGGGATGGGACGCGGCGCATCGTGCACGAAAGCCGAGAGGTCGTACACGCGAACTTCCCCGTTCAGGTTGCCGACCCACGCCTTCAGCGGCTTGCGCAGCCCCTGCTCGTTGTCACTGGCTTGATTGCCCACGCGCACCACCGTCGGGTGCGGAACCGACAGCGTCGTCACGACCACGGGACGCGCTTCCGGACTCCGCTCGAAAGTGAATGGCCACACGTCCTTGGCGCCCGCCGCACGGCGCTTGTCCGCATCGCTGCCGAAGTAGACGCCCCGGACGAACTGAGCCAGTGGGCGCAGGTCCACGAACGTGACCTTGTCTTCCCAGCGGGAGGCGACGACAAGCTGGCCCGCCATGGCGACACGTCGCTCGTAATCTTCCCGCGCGAGCGCTAAGCGAGCTGCCTCCGAGGTCAGGATGTTCTTGTCTGGGTCCGTCGCGTTGCCGTACTCGAACCCGGGCACGTGACCGCCCGGCGTGTTGGCGTTGTCGCCGGACACGGCGATGGCCGTGGGCGTCTGCATGTCTGGCAGCTCCACGTACCCCATCAGATGAATAGCCTTGAATCCCGCTTCGTTGGGCAGAGCGAAATAGGGAATGCTGAAGGCTTGCGGCATGTCGGCGCGCAGCGCAAGGACGGCAACCTCGCCGCGCAGCCGTTCGGTGTCCCACAGCGTCACGAAGGCGAATTCATTGTAGGAGCTCAGCGCAACCGCAGTCGGCACTTTGTGGGTTGGCAACTCCAGGTATGGCTTGGAGTCCCCCGCGGTTTGGTTGCCCGTGGCTCCAAGCAGGCCGTCCGGGAAGATCAGGATGCCGGCATTGGTTTGCCAGAACTCGGTCTGCGAAAAGCCGTTGGGCAGCAGCGCTGGGCGGCCTCGCTTCTCTGACCAGAGCGTGAGCCCCGGATCCGGACGGGGTCCACCCAGCCAGCCCCCAGTCTGGAGCGACTCGCAGATCACACCTTTTTCGTAGGCGTAGTTCTGGATGCGCTCCACCCCAGGCTCGGTCGAGATCGCTGGGGCGTACAGCACTTGACCGGCAGTCGACCCGTAGTCGCAACCCGCAGCGCACGTGCCGCGCAGCTCGTACGTCGGACACAAGTAGCCCCCCATTGAGGTCTGATGGGCTGGCTCGAACGCGGTCGGAAGCTCCAGCGCGGCGCTCGTCTCGTCGGCGACGAACCTCGGCCCCAGCCGGCAGTCGATGGTGCTTCGATCCCAGAGCCGAGCCTGACGACCGTACTCGGCCGCATTCAGAGCTCCGCTTTCGCTGTCGAAGAGGGCGGCGCCGCAAGCGGCGAAGGGCGCCGAGCTCGCCACCGTGCCCGAGCCGGCGGACGCCGCGCCAGGTCCGGGATTGCCCTCAGTGCCTCCGCCTCCGCCGCTCGCACCAGAGCTGCGTTCCTGGCTGCAGGCAGATGACAAATGGAGCGCGCCCAGGATTGGAATCAGAGCTGTCATGGAAGCTCGCATAGGTGCCTCTGAGCAGAAGGAATGAAAGCGTCTGCTGCTTTCGCAGCATAGGCGGGCCGGGGGTACGCGTCGATGCAGGCGGGCGTGGGTGTGGCCGCGCACGTGTCGGAGCATTCAGGCCTTGCACC
>DASQDA010000518.1:0-4518 GCA_035634435.1 Polyangiaceae bacterium | reverse complement strand
GCCTGCGAGCGGCCGTGGTCCGCGTCCCGTGGGGATGAGCACGCGCCCACCAAGGCGACCACCGCTGCAAAACGGCGCGGGACCACGGTGCCCATCCCAGCGTTCGCGAGTCGTTTGCTACGGTGCGGCTGCGCGAGCGCGCACGGGCGGAGCTCGGGGCCTACAGCACGTACCGGGCACTGGCGACCAGCGACATCCAAGTCCAACCACCGCAAATCGCGCGAACGTCCCTGGAGCATTCGTCGTACCCCACCGCGAAGGCGCATCCGCTGCGCACCCGGCACACAGTGCCCCAGTCAAACCCGCTCGCGCTCGCGCTCGCGGGCGCGTTGCACCATTGCACGTAGGCACAGTCTACCTTGTCGTGTATTCCACCCGGAGCCCCTTCGGAGTCTTCTCCAGGGCGCCCTTCCTCGGATTGCGCGGACGGGACGGCGGTGTTGTCCGCTAAACGCAGGGACAACACAGAGCCGTCCGCATCAGTCTCGACGACTGTACCCTCGGGTGCGTTTGGCTCGTCGGACAACGGCTCGACTGCGCAGGCGCAAGCCAGGAATGCGCTCGCGAGCCCCAGTACGGTTCCCCACGGCCTCGACGTTCGACCATTCGACACTTTCATGATGACTGTCCTTCCTTCGTCGTGCTGCTCTGGTTCGGCTCTTCGCTCGGTTGAAGGGACATGCCGTCCGAGAGTGCGACAGCACGTCTTTGTCTTCATCGTTCAAAAAATCCGCCGCGCCTTCGAAGAGTTTCCACTATCGACTCGACGCCCAAACCAGTGCGGCTCAATCGCTCCATCAGCTTAGAGGACCGGATCGGGGAGACCTTCGCCGGGGCTTGGCGATTCAGCGTACGTGCGGAACGACGCCGGTCGTCACGAGCGCTGAGCGGCGGCGGGCCGTCCGGTGGGTAGGACGCCAAGAAGGAGAGAGGTGGCGTACATCACGCCTGATGCGAGCGTGTGGTCCCGGCACACCCCGACGGGGTCAGAAGGCTGCGCCGATCCTCGAAGCGAAGCGCTGCAGTCGTGGCTGACCACGACGAGGAGAAAGCCGCGGCCCGACTCACGCTCTGCGCGAGTCTCCAACCAAGCCGCCCCAGCACGCGCGACGAGCTCTTGGCTCTGCTCGATGGACGCTGCAGAGGGGGTGCGCCTCGCTGTAACGAGCGCGCTGCTCCGCGTCAGTGCCTCGCAGGGCAACCCAGAGCGGCCCATCGCAACGCGGCAGCCGCGCCTGCGCTCCCAAAGCTCGGGCTGCGGGACTCTGAGGCACTGGGGGCCATCGGCTTTCTCGCACCCAGCTCAGTGACGCCTGCCGTCCCGAGCGCTACGGCGACAGGCCATTCCACCGATACCGTACGTATTCTCCCATCTGCTCGTCGTCAGTTGCACGCTCCACTTCCCGCCACCCGCGATGCTCGTAGAAGCGACAGGCGCAGACGTTCGCGTTCAAGCACTTCAGATGCACCGGAGCCCGGAGGCGCTGCAGCGCAAAGTCGAGAAGCTCGGATCCGACTCCCACGCGCTGGTGAGCTGGATGGACGAATAGCGGCGCGATCGCATGGGCGGACGGTCACCCGCGTCCAGCGCCGCGCCCTCAGTCGAACTCGAGGTATTCGGCTCGGATGCGCTTTTTTCCGACGCCGGAGAAGCGAGCGACGACTACGGGGAACTCACCGGACTCGACGGCCTCGACCACGCCGGTGCCGAACTGCTTGTGTCGCACGCTGCTCCCAGGGCGCAAGACGACCTCGCGTCCATCCCAGTGGTTCGCGGCTCCCTCGTCGCGCTCGACGATACGGGTGCCGGGGGAGAGCGGCGGCTTGGCGGGCTTGTTGAAACCGGCGTAGCCAGCAGCGCTGGCGTTCCCATGGGCGCTGTTGTTGCGACCATAGGCGCTCGCTCCACCGCCGCCTTGGTTGTAGCCGTGGCCGCCAGAACTGCCCCGCGCCCCATAGGACTGACCGCCGGAGTAGTCCGAGCCGTAGCGACGTGCGGAGCTGAACGCCGAAGCCGAAGAGCCTTCGCGCACCACGACGCCCGCTGGGATATCGGCGAGAAAGCGCGAGGGCGAGAGGTAGTGCGTGCGGCCGAAGAGTTGCCGCACGGCGGTGTGGGTGATGGTCAGCCGCTTGCGTGCGCGGGTGATGGCGACGTAGGCGAGGCGGCGTTCTTCGTCGAGGTCCTCGTCGCTCTCGCCGTGCGTTTGATCGACGCCCTTGTACGGGAAAATGGTCTCCTCCATGCCCGTGATGAAGACGATGTCGAACTCCAAGCCTTTTGCGCCATGTACCGTCATCAGCGCGACGAGCCGCGCGTCCTCGCGCATATCGGCGTTGGCGATCAGTGAGATTCGTTCGAGGTACCCGGCGAGCGTGGGGGGCTCGCCCTGACGCTCGAGCTCCTCTTCGTAATCGGAAATAGCTCCCACGAGCTCTTCCAGGTTTCCGAGGCGAGCGTCCGCCTCGGAGCTATCATCCTTGCGCAGGGCTTCCTCGTAGCCGCTCGCCTCGAGCACGCGGCGCGCCAGCTCCGAGGGTCGGATCTCCAGACCGTCACGACGCAGCTCCCCGATCATGTCGCGAAACAACATCAGCTTCTTGCGTGCAGCGCTGCCGAGGTCCTCACTCTTGAGCAGGTCGGGGATGGCTTCGTAGGCGCTGGTGGTGTTCTCCGCCGCCATGCCGAGCAGTCGATCCACGGTCTTGTCGCCAATGCCGCGGGTCGGCACGTTGATGATGCGCAATAGATCGGTGTCACTCTTCGGGTTGAGTATCAAGCGCAGGTAGGCCAGCAGATCCTTGACCTCCGCGCGTTCGAAGAACTTCATGCCGCCGATGATCTGGTAGGGCACATTGACGCTGCGCAGCGCCTCTTCCAGGGCGCGGGACTGCGCGTGGACGCGGTAGAAGACGGCGATCTGGTCGGCGGGGGTGCCGCGAGCCAGCTCGCTTCGGATGCTGCCCGCCACGAAGCTGGCCTCCTCCCGCTCGTCCCCGATTGCGCGCAGCCGGACAGGCTCACCTTTGGGTGACTCCGTCCACAGCACCTTGGGCTCGCGCTCACGGGCGGGTTTGATGACACCGAGCGCCGCCGCGACGATGTTGCCCGTAGACCGATAATTTTGCTCCAGCTTGACCACTTTCGCGTTCGGGTAGTCACGACGAAAGTTGCGGATCAGTCGCACGTCCGCGCCGCGCCAGCGATAGATGGACTGATCATCGTCGCCCACCACACACAGGTTTCCCGTGCGCTCGCTCAGCGCGTGAACCAGCCGGTACTGGATCAAGTTGGTGTCCTGATACTCATCGACGAGCACGTGCGAGAAGCGGTTCCGCAGCTCTTTCCCATCGGGCGTGTCGCTCTCGGCGATGCGCATCATGAAGAGCAGCAGGTCGTCGAAATCGACCGCATCGGAGCGCAGCAGAGCGGCCTGATACTGCTCATAGACGTCCACCAACGTACTATCGAGCCGGCCGCGTTCCCGCGATTCTGCGGGCGTGAAGCCCTCGCGCTTCTCGCCGCTGATGAGGGAGAGCACGAGCTTCGGCGGATAGCCGCTATCGCTGAGTCCGCGTTCTTTCAGCACGCGGTTGAGCAGCGCCTTCTGATCGGACTCGTCGTAGATGAGGTAGCTCTTGCTGAGGCCCACGGCTGCGTGGTGGCGGCGCAAGAGGCGAGCACAGACTGAATGAAAGGTACCGACCCAGAGGTCACGTGCCACCTCGGGGCCTGTCAGCTTCTGGATGCGCTCGCGCATCTCACCGGCCGCCTTGTTGGTGAACGTGACCGCCAGGATGCGATAGGGCGCCACCTGCTCCGTCGCCAGCAGGTTCGCGATGCGATAGGTGATGGTGCGCGTCTTGCCGCTGCCCGCTCCCGCAAAGACGATCAGCGGGCCGTCGACGTGCGCCACGGCTTCGCGTTGCGGTTCATTGAGCTCGGCCATCCACCCGGGAGTAAGACAGAGCGGACGAGCCTGCAACGCAGGCGTGTTCTGATGCGGCTTTCTCCGCAGCTACCCTTCGGAAATCGCGCCCGGGAGCCAGGCCGCCGCGTGCTTCGCCGCCCAAGGGCGGGCCGCAAGGCGCGGCCAGCGCCCCCGACGCCCTCCTGCCAGGCGCATCGGGACATCCATTGCGGGCTGAGTGCTTCCCGGCGTCGAGTCCCGCTTGGGGATCGATGACAAAATTTGACCCGACCGTGAGCTAGTGGTGACCCTTGTAGTCACTGCCGCATGCTGGTGCAGACACGCAGGATGCAGAGCGTGTTTTCACCGGTGCACCCGCAAAAAACACGCGCACGTACAGGAACGAAGATCAGCACGGCGGAACCGAGCGCTGCACGCGAACGCAAGCGGAGCGACGCGCAACACATACGAAGTTCTCCAATCGACCGCCAGGAGGTGCCAGTGGACACAAGGAATGGGCTCGCACGATGACGTCGCCTGCGCTCACCGCCAACCCGCCCGTCGCTACTGCCAAGGAAGAGCGACGGGTCATCTTCGCCTCGTCCTT
>DASQDA010000517.1:0-8852 GCA_035634435.1 Polyangiaceae bacterium | reverse complement strand
TAGCGCCAACGCCTGCTCCCTCCCTAGCGCCAAGGCCTGCTCGCCAGCGCCAACGCCTGCTCCCCCCTCGCTCACGAAAGGCGACGGCCTCGTGCCAAGCCCTTCGCTCTGCTCCCGCGCATCCTGCGTCGCGCGCTCCTTGTCCCGCGCGTTCACGCATCGCGCACCCCTCGGCGTGCTGCATCCCCCCGCGCGCAGCCGCCACGGGCTCACTGCGCGTGCGGGTCGTTCAGAAGCTCGAGCGGCAGCGCTTCGAGTTGGGGCAGCTCGCCGGGCTCGTTCTTCAGGCGCGTTCGGAACTCGAACAGGTCTTTGCGACGGTCGAGGCTAGGGGTGACGCTGCCGAGGGAGCGCGAGCGGTAGAGGTCGGAAATGTCCAGATCGGTGACGAGCAGCATCTCGACGTTGCTGTCTGCCTGGGCCTGCACGCCGTCGCGGGCGAACGCGAAGTCGCTCGGCGTGTAGACGGCCGCCTGCCCGTAGTGGATGTCCATGGCGGCCACGCTCGGCAGATTCCCAATAACGCCGGCGGTCACCACGAAGACTTGATTCTCGATGGCCCGCGCCTGACAGCAGTAGCGAACACGCAGATGCCCGGCACGGTTGTCAGTGCAGTACGGCACGAACAGAATCTCGGCGCCCTGATCCGCCAGGTACCGCGCTGCCTCGGGGAATTCGGCATCGTAACACACCAGGATCCCGACCTTGGCTTTGGGCGTCACGATCACCCGAAGCTCGTCGCCGCCGGTGATGCCCCAGTTCAAGCGCTCGGCTGGCGTAATGTGCAGCTTCGGTTGTAACACGGACTCGCCCGTCGGAAAGAACAGCGGCGACACATTGTAGATGCGGCCGTTGCGCGCGATGGGATGCGTCCCGGCGACGATGTGGATACCGTACTCGCGTGCAAGGCGGCTCATCAGCTCGAAGAAAGGCCGCTCGAGCTCGGCGAGCCGGGAGATGCCTTGAATGGCTGGTAGCTTCTGCAGGCCCTCCTCGCTGAGCAGCTGCATGCTGAAGAGCTCCGGGAACATCACGAAATCGGCGCGGTAGCCGGCGGCGGTTCCGACGAAGTATTCGACCTGCGTCGCGAAGTCGTCGAAGTTGCGCACGCGCCGCACCTGGTACTGCACGGCCGCCACGCGCACCTTGCGCACATCCGTCGGGTCGGGCGCGCGGTAGTCCGGATTTTGCCATTCGATGAGCGTGGCGCAATTCGCGCTCTGAGGATCCTGGACGTAGTTTCGCAGGATGCCCCGCACCACGAACCCCTCGCGTAGTTGGAAGCTGAGCACCAGGTCGCGGCGTTCTCCCATCTCCACCTGGCGCACGTACTCCTCGGGCGTCAACGAAGCGGCTCGCTCTTGATAGTTGTGGATACGTCCACCTGCCAGGATGCGCCTCAGGTTGAGTTGCTTGCAGAGCTCACGTCGCGCTTCATAGAGCACGTGCCCGACGCCGCGACCGCGAAACTCGGGATGCACGTACACGTCGGCGCCGTACAGGGTGTCGCCCTGGGGGTCGTGATTGTGGAAGAAGCCGCCGTCGGTGATTCCCGCGTAAGTATGTGCCCGGTAAGGATCGGCACCGAGATGCACAATCAAGGACGAGATCGCCCCCACGATGCGGCCTTGCGCCTCGACGACGAGCTGCCCCTCGGGAAACACCCTCAGGTGATTGTTCAATTGGCCGCGATTCCACACAACGTTGTGCTCGGGCATCGTCGGGAAACACAGCCGGTTCAGCGCGATGAGGGTCTCCACATCCGTTTCACGTGCCGTGCGGAGCACGGCCGGACCCGAATCGATTGTCACCGAGCGCGTCACCATCGGGCGTTTGTGTCACCGATGGCTCCGTGGAGCAATGCGCCTGCGCGTGACCTTTCCGGCCGCGGCAAGCGGCGAGCGCGCAATCCACGGCAACCTCATCAATGGGGCGGGCGCGCCTGCACCGCTCGCGGGGTGGTCGCGAGCTCCGCTCCGCGCATGCCCCGGAGACCCCGAGCTATGCAGCGTGGCCACTATCTGCCTTCTTGCTTGTCGCGGCCCGAGACACTCGGTAGGTTGGCTGGGTGCCGTGCCTACTCGGTTTGCTGGGCCTCTTCTTCCCCCGCTTGGTGCTCGTGTTGGTGTGGTTCTTCGTCGACGGCTACCTGGCCCGCGCATTCGGGCACTGGGTTTGGCCTTTGCTCGGTTTCCTGTTTCTGCCACTCACCACCCTGGCGTTCGCCTATTCCCGGCATTCCCTGAGCGCGGGGGGCGAGCTGTCGCTCCTCGGATGGCTGCTGACGCTGCTGGCGCTGATCATCGACGTTGGTATCGTCCGTGGTGGGCATCGCTCGCGCAGCCGCCGTCTGCGCACTGATTGAAGCCACGAAGGCAGGCCCGCGATGAAGCCCAAGGTGTACCAGTATGCGAAGTGCAGCACCTGTCGGAAGGCGCTCGCACTTCTCGATGAGCTCCGGGTGGACTATCAAGTCGTGGATATCGTGGAGCATCCCCCGTCGAAGCAGGAGCTCAAAGAGGTACTACGCCGCAGCGGACTGCCACTCAGAAAGCTGTTCAACACCTCCGGCAAGAGTTACCGCGAGGGCAACTTCGGAGAAAGGCTTGCGCAGCTGAGCGAGGCAGAAGCGCTCACGGCGCTCGCGGCGGACGGCAAGCTCGTCAAGCGCCCGCTCGTGCTGGGGCCCGACTACGCGCTGGTCGGCTTCGACGAGAAGGCGTACGGCGACCGCTTCCAGTAGCTAAAGATGCTCGGTTACCACGCTCAACCAGAAAGCGTCGCCGCGAAACTCGCTCATCTTTCCGAGGCGCACGCCGCCCTTGAATAAAAGAAAATGCGGGATGCCATAAACCCCGTAGCGCCGAGCGACCTCTGGGTACGTATACACATCCAGCTTCATGAGCGTGACTTCCTTGTCGGCGAGCCGCTCCATCAAGGTCGGTAAGTGGTTCTTGAAGACCACACAGTTCGGGCAACCCGGCCCCCACAGATAAAGCACTAGCAGGGTGGGGCTCTGGCCCGCGAGAAACGCATCGAGCTCGGACGGGGTGGCATCGACAACGTGCACCGGACAAACCTACCGCGCCGGGCGCAGCGGGCCAGCAAAGCCGGTGAGCGAGCGGCTAGGTCTGCGCCAGCAGCGGGTATTTGAACGGCACGCTGCCGAGACGCAGCCCCTGACTAACGAAGAGCGGCGAGTCGGTGTAGGGGGACAGCACGTTGGCAGCCGGCCACCAAACGTCCGGTGTGAAGCCAAACTTCAGCTCGCTCACCGGCTCTGTGATCAGTCGCGGCAGGACCTCACTCAGGGCAAACAGCGCCGGGCTCAGAACGTCGAAAATCCACAGCACGTTGCCCTCGCTGCGCGCGACCACGATCGCATCCATTTCGGGCACGTCGAAGAAGTCGTCCCGGTGCTCGTTGTACGCATACCACAGCAAAATGCCGCCATGATCGAGGGCTGCAACCCGGCCGCTCACGGGCAACGAACGGCGGGCCAGCTCGAGCAGCAACGCGCGGTCGCTGGCCGTCGTCACGTCGAGCCTGCGACACGGCGTGCCCTCAGGTGTCACGCGGTGAGGCACACCAAAAACGTGCTCCGCCACGCGCGAGAGGCCAAATCGTGGATAAAACTCCAGGACCGACGCATTGGAGAACAGAAACGCAGCGTCGCCGGCGAGCCGTGCAGCCTCGAGCGCGACCGCCACCACGCTGCGCGCCAAACCTCGGCCGCGGTGGGTCGGCAACACCGCGACGGCGCCGAGCTGTGCCGCGCGCTGCGTTTCGCTGGCGATGCAGAGTGACATCTGAGTCACGGAGGCGTTCGCGACCATCACGCCTCGTTCGATCACCGAGTGCGCAACGTACGTCTCGGTCCAGCCGCCCAGGGCGTACCAGGCGCGAAAATCGACACCTGGAAACGCACGGTCCACGAAATCGAGGAAGAGCCCGTGCAATTGGCGGTCCTCGGCTCCGATACGCACCGGATTTTGCGTCGCAGCTTCCATGATGGTTTGTTCCCCGTCCGTCATTGCCCGATCGCAGCGGCGGGGCCACGCCTTTCGTCTCGTTTTCTGACGCTAGCTCTTGGGAGCGCCCCGAGGGTACGAGCGCGCTGCTCGTCGCGCCCGGGCGCTGGGTAGCCCGCCCCGGCCCTCCGCCGCAGAGCAGCCGCGCCTGCGCGCTCCTCTGCTCAATTGCGCTCTGGGCGCGCGTCGAAGGCGCTGCTTTTGCGGTTTCGAACGAGCCCAGGAACATCCGTCCGCGGCAGGTGTCTGGGACGCCATCGATATGTTGCGTCGAGACGCCTTGGGAGCATTGAGCGCCGAAACCTTGCACGCAGCGCGGCTCCCGTCCGCAGAGGTTTCCGTCGCGGAGTCGCTGGTTCCGGACCTGTTGTGCGCTAGCCCAGCGTGCCGCATCCAGGCGGAGCAAACCAAGCTCGCCATCGCACTGGCGTTTGCGAGTGGCGTCGCAGGAGGCCTCTTCGCCGACGCGCTCGGGGCCGCTCGACCTATCGCTTCCAGCTGGGACGCTGCCGGTTTCGCCAATGATGTTTTATTGCACCAGTTTGTAGCGCTGTGCTTCAAGGTGCCAACCACTGGCGGCGAGGGCGCCGTCTCTACGAAGCACCTGGTCTCGGTGCTGGCGAGGCCACCCGTCGATAGCGCCAGCGTGCACCATCGTCGGGCCATTCTGGCTGAGCTCACCGAGCACGCGGAGCTTCTCTCGGCCCTGCAGCGACTGTACCGCAAGACGCTCGGGCTCCGCGGCTTGCTCGAAGGCGGCGCTGGGCTTGGCAGCTGGGATGCGAACCGTCGGCGGCTCGACATCCTGCGTGCAGTCAAGGGCATCGTCGACTGCATGGCCGAGGAGTTTCGCGGCGCGCGCTCTGGCCTCTCGCGGCTCACGGCGTTTGGCACACGCGTGCAGAGCGGCGAGCCCTATACCTCCATGGCTCAGCTGTTGAGCTACGACGAACGGCTTGCGACGCTGAAGCTCGACGTGTGCGTGGGCGCTGACGGACGCATCCGTGGCTTTCAGATCCTCGCTGTCGAGGAAGACCAGCAAAACCCCTTCGCCAGCTCCCCGCTGCGCCGTTGGCTCGCCAAGCTCGAGCTCTTCGTGCGCGGGTTCAAGCTCGGTGACGGCGAGGTCATGGCGCGGCTCATCGACGCCGTGTTCGAGGGTTTGGAGGACGAGCTGGTGCCCATCATCCAGTTGCTGGGTGATCTGGCGTTTTACCTCGGGGCGCTCGGCTTTCGCGAGATGTCGGCTGCTGCGGGGCTGCCCGTGTGTTTGCCCGAGCTCACGGAAGCCGACGAACCACGCGTGCTGCTCGGCCTCTTCAATCCCTTGTTGGCGGCCCAAGGCTCTCTGACCGTCCCGTGCGATCTCACGCTGGACCGCAACGACGTGACGGTGCTGGTGACAGGGCCGAACTCCGGCGGCAAGACTCGACTGTTGCAGTCGATTGCGCTGACGCAGCTGCTGGCCCAAGCAGGTGCGTTCGTCCCCGCTCGCTCGGCCTGCTGCGCGTTGGCGCCAGCGCTGGTCGTTTCGCTGCTGCAAGAGACGCGAGCGGACCAGCCAGAGGGGCGACTCGGCATGGAGCTGCTGCGTATTCGCACGCTCTTCGAGCGGCTCCCGCCGGGCGCGATGGTGCTTCTGGACGAGCTTTGCTCGGGAACCAATCCGTCGGAGGGCGAAGAGATTTTCGAGCTGGTAGTGCGCATGTTGGGTGAGCTCGGACCTCAGGGCTTCATTACTACGCACTTCCTGACCTTTGCCGCTCGGCTCGAGCGTGAGCGGTCGATTGCGGGCCTCCGCTTCCTTCAGGTGGAGCTCGGGCGCGACGAGCAGCCCACCTACCAATTCATGGCGGGCGTGGCTCGCACCTCCTTGGCTTCCCATGCCGCCGCCAGGTTGGGCGTCACGGCGGAGCAGCTGATGACTTTGATCGAACGCAATCGTGCGCTGGCCTCTCGCACTCCACACTCGCCCTGAAGCATGCCGAGCCTACTGGTTACCGCAAAGATGCATCCCGCGTTGGCCGCTCGGGTGAAGGCGTCGCTCCAGCGCCGCCGCGGCAGCGTGCCCCGCTCTGGAATGGCGCCGACGCTGACCGCGCTGGTTCGCCTCGCCCTGGTGTTGACCGTGCTCGGCGCCAGCGGCGCGCTGTTGTACTTCCAGGAGCGGAACGCGGAGCGGCTACGGGCTGAGCGCAGCGCCCTGGTCGCCGAGGTGCGCGCGCACAGCACCCGGTTGCGGGGGGGCGATGGCGGAGTCGTTGCGCGCGTCCAGGCCGAGCTCGTGCGCGCGTCGAGCCGCCCGGAGCCGGATCATATCGCACCAGGCCTGCGCTCCGCGGCTGCTCTGGACGCCGTTCTCGCGCGGCCCACCATCTACGTGCGGGGACCGGTCGAGGCCTTCGCAAGCAGCTCGCTCATCGCGCCGGCAGCTGCGGCATCCTGGAAAGACGCGCTCGTTCACTGTCTGCTATCGCCCCCGGCATCACGCACGGAAAAGGACCTGCTACGCAAGGTTCGAGCGGGCGCTAGCAGCTCTGCTTCCCGGGGGCCCATCGCCGAGCACGTGAGCCGCTTGCACGACGCCGAGGCTGGCCTGCCGTTTCTCCTGCCTGCCTTCGAAGCGCGTGTCGTCGCAGCCGGAGACCTGGGCGAGCTCACGCGGCTCCGTTCGTCGTTCGAACGAGCCCCAATCGCGAAGGCCAGGGTTGCAGCGCGCGCAGAGCTCTTGCTGTTTGCAATGGACGAGCCCGGCGACGCGCGCGTGCCCGCCGAGCTCGACGGGGAACGAGCTCACTGGGTGCGCGTGGGGCTCATCGAGCTGTCCGGAGGGCAAGTTTTGTTGCGCTTGCGACGACCTGTGGATCCCGAGTGGATCTCGGCGCCGGTTCGCGCTCAACACGCGAGCGCGCTCGACAGCTGTGCGCTCGCCATGGACATTCGCTCCGCATTGGTGAATTAGGACCTGAGGAGACGCTTGCCGAGCTCGCCCGAGCCTGCGCACGCTCGCGCCGGACGCCGTTCCAGCTCCTTCGCAATCTTGAAGCTTGGATGCACGGTGCGCTCCCGCGCGCGGCGGCGCCCCGCGTGGTTGCTCGCGGCACGCTCGGCGCCCGAGTACAGTACCCGCCTGTCGCGCTGACGTTCTCTTGATGGAGCCCCTCTTGATTCGCAACAACCTGATGCCGTTTGGCCTCATCGCATTGGTGCTCGCCGCAACCGGGGCCTGCGGCTCCGAACCCTCCAACACTGGGGGCGCAGCAGGAGCGATGGCGGCTGGCTCATCTGCGGGCGGCGCTGGTGCCAATCGTGGCGGTGCTCCGTCTGGCACGGGCGGCGCAAACCTCGGCCCGGCCGGGAGCTCCGCCGGCACGGGCACAGCGGGTGTGCCCAGCAACGGCGGCGCTGGAGGCGGTGGCTCGCCTGGTGGAGCCGGTACCGGCGCGAATGGCGGGGCGGCAGCCGGCGGCAGTGCCGGTGTTGGTGTTGGCGGGAGCGCCGCCTCGGGCGCAGCCGGTTCCGCTGGCAATGCTGCGTCCGGCAGCGCGGGTATGGGCGGCGCGGTCAGCGGCGCGGGCGGCGCGGCAGGCCACGGTGGGGCAGGGATCCAGGGGGGGGCCGGCGGTGGTGGCGCGGGTCCGAAGCTGGGTACGTTGGCGTGCGGCAAAGCCTGGAGCAACCCCGCAAAGGGCGACTCGTGGGCGCACGACCCGTCGCTCACGCGCGAGGGCGATGTGTACTACCTGTTCTCGACCGGACGCCCAACGACGGGCAGCGTCCCGCGGGACATGGTGACGATCAAGAGCTCCACCGACGGCGTAACGTGGGCGCGACGTGGCAGCGCTTTTCCTTCCGTGTTGCCCTGGTGGCGAAGCGATATCCCCGCCCCCGAGATCTGGGCCGGGGAAGTCCGCAAGGTGAAGGACACGTACTATCTGTATTATTCGATCTCCGCGTGGGGCAATTACAACTCCAGCATCGGTCTGGCGACGAACACCACACTGGACAGCACCAATCCTGCTTACAACTGGGTCGACCGCGGCAAGGTCATCGATTTCCGCAACGGGGGTACCGGCGTCAACGTCATCGATCCGAATCTCTTCATCGAGGACGACGGCACCTGGTGGCTGGTGTACGGCTCCTACCGCAGCGGCCTGCGGCTCACCCAGCTCGATCCGGCAACCGGCAAGTTGTTGAAGGACCCGCCAGACATCACGACGCTGACCAACAGCCTGGGCGAAGGGGTCAGCCTGCTGAAACGCGGGACTTACTATTACCTCATCGTCTCGACCGGCACGTGTTGCGCCCTGCTGGACAGCACCTATCACGTGGGTATGGGCCGGGCCGCGACGCTGAAGGGGCCATTCATCACGCAGGACAACCGGCGCATGCTGGACGGCGCCTACACCACGTTGCTGCGCGGCGACGCCAATCATCCGGGCGTGGGCGGCCAATCCTTCTACGAAGAGAACGGCCAGCTCTACATGGTCTACCACGCTTACACGCGCCCGTCGGGTGAGGCTGTCATCAACGTGCGGCCCATCTTCTTCAGCCAGGCGGGCTGGCCCACGATGGATCCTTGTATGGCTGCCCCCTGAGCCGTCGGAACTGCGCTGCCCTTGTAAAACACGGTCCGCGGGAAGAGATTCGCAGGCGAGGGCGTTCGAGCCCGGCGCGGCTGATGTGCTCCAAAAGGTTTTTTCGCATCAACGACGGATTCGCGCCGTTGCCGCGTTGAACCTGGTGAGAACGGGACAGCCCGCAACGTCACAGGAGTCTAGGTATGAAAAAGGTTCAAGTACTGGTCGGTTTCGCGCTTGC
>DASQDA010000516.1:0-1802 GCA_035634435.1 Polyangiaceae bacterium | reverse complement strand
GGGTGATCGCCACGACCTCGGTGTTTTCGGACGAGGTGCGCAAGCTGCCCCTCCAAGAGATCGGCAAGCGTCTGGGAGTGTCGTATGTATTGACAGGCGAACTGCCGCATGCGGGACCCCAACTGGCCGCTGAGGTCAGGCTCGTTCGCACGTCGGACGAGCAGGTGCGCTGGTCGAGGAAGTACAACCGATCCGCTTCAGAGCTTCTCGACCTCAATCGTGCCATCGCCGCCGACCTGCTCCAGGAACTGAACCTCAGGGGCTCCGTTGCGAACGGCGCGGCACCGCCGCGGAATCCCGAAGCGTATTACTTCTACGTGCGGGGCCAGGCGGCGCTCGACACATTTGTCGCCAATAGCCAGCGCACCGCCAAACAGCTGTTCGAGCAGGCGCTTTCCATCGACCCGAACTACGCGCAGGCGCACGCGGGCCTGGCGCGTGTTTACCTCAGTGGCAACCCGCAAATAGCCGGGTTACCGGCGCACGAGGCCCTGGAGCGAGCCTCCGAGGCAGCCGGACGTGCGATGAACATCGATCCCTCTTTGCCCGACGCCTACGTCGCCGCGGCTGTCGTAAAATCCGCTCGCTCCGACTGGGACGGAGCGGAAGCCGATTACAGACACGCCATCGCGATTGCGCCGAACAACGTCCTGGCGCTTCAGGAGTACGCGCACTGGCTCTCTCTCCACGCTCGCTTCGAGGAAGCGCTGAAGCATGCGGAAGCCGCCGAATCGCTGGACCCGCTGTCCCCCCGCGCCATCGTCGCTCGCGCCTCGGTGCTACGGTTCGCGCGTCGCTACGATGAAGCGCTGGCAGAAACGCTGAAGGCGCTCGATATCAATCCCGTGTATCCCGCTGCTCAGGCAAACGCCGGTCCTTGCTATGAGGGACTTGGCCGGATGAACGAAGCAATTGAAGCCTTCCAGCGGTGGCAGTCCAGCGGCAACCTGGCGCATGCGTACGGCCGGTCGGGGCGCGTCCGCGAGGCGCGGGCGCTGATTGCACTGTTCGAGGAGAGATACGCTCGTGAAGGTGTCAGCGCCGGCGACGCGGCGCAGGGCTACATAGGCCTCGGAGAGCTAAACCGCGCCTTCGAGTGGCTCGAGCGAATGGACCACAGGTGGCCCACGACACTCAAAGTTGCGGCCGTATGGGACCCGCTTCGCTCGGATCCTCGCTTCAAGCGGCTGCTGCAGCAGCGCGGTCTCGATCGCTAGCCGCCGGCCTCTCCCATGAGTAGTCGCGGATGTGTGGATGCAAATACAAGAATCGGGCCCTGGCGCGCCAGCCACTCGGACGCGCGGACGCCCAGGCCGGGATTGCTGGCCTGATACTGGGCGCCGTCCTTGCCCCATAGCTTCCCCCAGCCCGTATGAACGATCACGGCGTCACCCCGCTGCAGCGCGATCCTCTCATTCGAGAGTGCCTGCTCGAGGTCCTCGATCGTGAGCTGCGGGCCGGCTTCTGTTAACCGGAGGGTTCCTGGTTCAGTCCAGGCCCACGCTCGTGCGGCTCGCATTGCTCGCCGTTTTCGGCACGAATCCAGCCTGAGGAGCCACTTTCAAACCAACAAGCTAGCGGCACACCGCGTCCTGTTCCCGCGGTCACTTGTGACCTGTTTTGTGGCCGCGTTGATCGAAAGTGTCTGCCGCAGATGCCTCTGCTGACGGTTGGACTGGCCCGCTTCGCGGGCTTCCGTCCGACTACGCTCACGCGGCCGGCGGCGGTTCCTGGAGTATCTTGCGCAGCGTCTCCGTGTCGATGTTCGCGCCGGTCATCACCGCAACGACCTTCTTGCCCAG
>DASQDA010000515.1:0-1547 GCA_035634435.1 Polyangiaceae bacterium | reverse complement strand
CGTCTTTGAACGTTGCGGCACTTTCCGCCGCCGAAGTCACTGCGGGAGCCTCGGGCGGAGCGCTGGAGGGCATGAGTGCGGCGGGCGCGCTGGTAGCTGCGCCGGTAGCGGGGGCTGCAAGCGGAGCATTGGCGACGGGTTCTGCTAGCTGCGCGGGCGCAGGCACCGACGCGCTCTCGGCGCGATGCCCGACGAGCGCTCTCAGGGCGACGGCGATGATGAGCCCCATGACCGCGGCGAGCGCCACCAGCAAGGCCGCGACGCGCACGCTGATGCGACGGGCGCGCTGGGTCTTTCCACGCTTACCGCTAGACGGCGCTCCCGACCGCGCGGGCGCGGCCGACACTGCGGGCGGCAGCGTCGAGGCAACCGCCGCTGCCAGCGCCATGTCCCCGAGGGGAGCTTGTGCCACTGCCGGTGAAGCCCAGGCTTGCGGGTCGACAGCAGCGATGGTCTCGCTGGCTGCAGCCGCAGCGGGCATTGAGGTGCTGATGGGGGAGGGCTCGCTGTCGCCCATGCTCAACGCGACCTCGACCGGCGCCATCAGGTTGGTGCTTTTTGGCTGTCGCACGGGCGTGACATGCACGCGGCCCGAGCTCAGGACCAGGAAAGCCGAAAGCGCGGCGGCGCCCTCCCAGCGCTCGGGTCCGGATCGCGAGACGGCCTGAGCTCCCACCACGAGCTTGTCCGAGAGGTCGATGTCGACCAGCACCCGCGCATTGAACACCGTCAAGCGCAAGCTCTGGTTCAAGGAGCCCAGAGCGCGCAGGCAACGCGCCGGTCCCATCACCTCGAGCCGCACATCGAAGGCGTCGCCCAGCTCCGCACGGTCCGAGAGTCCGCGATCGGACTCCGCGAGTAGCGCCAGCGCGCCCGTCAGGCGCTCCGCGTTGGCGACGGAAAGCGTCGTGTCCCAGAGCTCGCTCCAGCGCACCACGAGCAACGACGTCCAGCGCAGGCGTGTGTCGCGTTTCATGCGTTGCAAGAGCGCGTAGCCGGCGCCTTGCAAGTGCGGTTCCCCGATCACGACCACTTGCGGATCCATCTGGCGCAAGCGCGCGAAATCGCCGTCGTCCGGCTCCAGGTCGCTCACGACGAGCTCTGCGCCGCGCGCCCTGAGCTCCCGAGCGATAGAGTCGGCCCGCACCGGCTCGTCGTCGACCAGGATCAAACGCAAGCCGAGAATGCTGCCCGGGCTCTTGGGGGGCTGCGATTCGCGGCTCAACAGCTGGACCGTGCCGCCCGCCCGATCGTCGAACTCGTAGTGCATCGGCGCTGCGTTGGGCTGCGCGCGCTGCACGAAGTCGTCCGTCAGGAACGCCGACCCCGGCCGCCCACCGCCCAGCACCAGACGCACGGGTGCTCCCGCGCCCGCGAAGCCTTGCGACAGCGAGAGGATGCCGGAGCGCAGCTCGCCGCCCAAGGTCCGCACCACCTCCTCCAGAGTCGCTCCGCCAACGGAGCCCAGCGAAGCCCCACCGCGCGCAGGGATCTCTCGAGCCAGCTCCGCGACCTGCTGTGCGATATCGTCGAGGCTGGCTGCCGGC
>DASQDA010000514.1:0-2435 GCA_035634435.1 Polyangiaceae bacterium | reverse complement strand
GATGTATCGCCCACGAGCTCGGGCAAGCGGCGCGTGAGCGCTCCCAGCTCGATGGGCTCGAAAGCCTCGGCGCCGCGCGCCTCGATACGAGCCAAGCTGAGCAGCTCGGAGAGCAGCCGCTCGATGCGCTCGCTGGCCTCGCGGATACGCGCGACGAATCGGCGCGCCTCTTCGGGCTCGTCCAGAGCGCTCTCCTCCAGCACCTCGGCGCTCGCGCGGATGGCCGCGACCGGGTTCTTCAGCTCGTGCGAGAGATCGGCGGCGAATGTCTCGACGAAGGGCCTTCCCTCGAGCTGCCTTCGCATGGAGTCGAGCGAGCGCGACAATCGCGTCACCTCGCGTCCGAAGGCCGGCGGGGGTGCCGCCGAGCGTTCCCCGCTGCTCACCTTTTCGCTGAAAACGGTCAACGCCTCAATGGGTGCGGCGATGGCACGTCCAATCCAGCCGGCAGCGAGGGCTGCAGCGGCGCCAAGCACCAAGCTGATGACGAGCACCGTGGGCGCGAGATCCGCCAGCATGTTCCGCATGACGACGGTGGGCTTGACCACGCGAACGCTGCCGCGCAGTGCGCCGCGCACGATCACGGCCGCGTCTACTGTCACGACCGCGGATTCGAGCGGCAAGCTGCCCGTCTTGGTCGGAAAGAGGGTCTTGCCATTCTCGTCCAGCAGCAGCATGCGAAGGTCGGCTCCGCGGCGGCGTTCGAGCTCGAAGCGTTGGGCAATCTCATGCAGACCGCTGCCCGTGCGGTCGAGCTCCCCTGCCATCATTCCAGCAATCGCCGCGGCCTCGTCCGCTGCCGCCTGGGTGGCCAAACGCACCGCACGCGCCTCGATGCGATCGACCACCATGACACCCAGCCCGAAGGCAAAGGTTCCCACGATGACCGCCAGCGCCAGGAAGACCTGCAGCCGCACGCTCATGCCGCTCGTGCGACTACGCAGGAGGCGCGACACGACGAACGCGACGCCCAGGATCAGCCCAATGGACGCGGCGGTGACGACAATCAGACGCGTCATGTCTCCGGCTCCGCAGCGGGGTTGACGCGGAAGCCGACGCCGCGCACCGTTTCGATCAGACCTGGGTCGGCGGCTACGTCGGCCAGCTTGCGCCGTAAGCCCTTGATGTGGGAATCGACCGTTCGGTCCGTGATCGCGAAGCCGTCGCCCCAGACGCGATCGATGAGTTGCGCGCGGGTGAACACGCGCCCGGGACTCTCGACCAGACAGGCCAAGAGGTCGAACTCCACACGAGTAAGCTCGAGCTCGCGGCCGTCCACGTCAGCACGTCGCGTCGCCAGATCGACCCGCAGGGGCAGCGGCCGCTCCGGGGCAGCTTCGGCAGACGGTCGGACCCGGCGCAGCACGGCCCGCACCCGCGCAACCACCTCGCGGGGTGAGAAAGGTTTCGTCACGTAATCGTCGGCTCCCGATTCGAGCGCCGCGATGCGGTCGGCCTCGTCGTCTCGACTCGAGAGCACGATGATCGGGGTCAGCAAGGTCCGCTTGCGCCAGCGAGCGATGAGCGCAAAGCCGCTGTCGTCCGGGAGCATGAGATCGAGCACCACCAGGTCGACGGCGTCCACCTGCTTATCGGCGGCCGCGGCCGTGGCCGCCACCACGACCGTGAAGCCATCGCGCCGGAGCGCGTACGCCACCGATTCGGCAATCGCCGGCTCGTCCTCCACGACCAAAATTTCCAAGCTCATCCTGAGGAACCAGCGCGGTCCGGAGTATAGCGGGGGTGAGCGCGCGAGGAGAGACCCCCGTTGCGACGGAGCGGCCCTACCAGGTGTTGCACGCGGACGCGGGAGGTAGGATGCTCCCCGCGATGAAGACGCTGCTGGTGTTGCGACACGCCAAGGCCAGCCAGGACGCTACCATTGCTTCGGACCACACGCGGCCCCTGACGAAGAAGGGTCGCAAGGCGGCGCGTCGCATCGGCGAGCTGCTGGTGGCAGAGCGGCTCGTGCCCGACCTCGTGCTGTCTTCGACCGCGGCTCGCGCTCGCGAGACGACCGAAGTCGTGGTGGAGAGCTCGGGTCACAGCGGGCCCATCACCTTCCTCGATGAGCTTTACCTGGCCGAGCCAGCTGCCTACTTCGAGGCGTTGCAGCGCCTTGGCGGGCAGGCCGAGCGCGTGCTCGTGGTGGGACACAACCCGGGGCTGGAGGCTTTGGTCCAGCGCCTCACCGGTGCTGCCGAGCACATGCCGACCGCCGCGCTGGCTGAATGCGCTCTGCCGCTGCACACATGGAGCGAGCTCCGTGCCGACAGCACGGGCAACCTCACCCGTCTGTTCCGTCCCAAAGAGCTCGATGCCTGACCCGCTTGCCAGGACGAGGGTCAGTTTTCTACGCACTCGTTGAACCGCAGCGCGAGCCCTGTGGAAACTGTGGCTGAACGCAGCATTACCTGGTGATTGCGCCGCGTCCT
>DASQDA010000513.1:0-5471 GCA_035634435.1 Polyangiaceae bacterium | reverse complement strand
AGGTGGTGCAAGCGCGCGCCGCCGAGCTGGGCGATCCGCGTGACCTGTTCGAATCCGAGGGCCGCGTCGAGAGCGGCCGTTTCGAAGCAGCACGGCTGGCAACCCGCGAACGCCAGGCGCTCGAGCAAGCACTGGCGGGCGCCACCGAGGATTGCCCATTCTGGGTCACGCCTCGTGCAGGCTTTCTGGGCCGGCAGACGGACCGCAAGCGCTTCACGCTCAACGTGGAGACGGGTGGCAACATCCAGCTTCGCAGAACCGCCGGCCGCTGGACGTTCGGTGGAGGTGGGCTCGGCCGTATCTTGCCTGGCTTCGGCATCGGCGAGCATCTGAGTGTGCTTGCTGGCGTCGAGTTCGGTGGCGGCGCGATGCTGCGCCCCGGCGGCGGCCCTCAGACCGAGTTCGTCATCAACTACTTCCCAGCCATTCCGGTGGTCTTGCGCTTCCGGGACGTGAACTGGCGCTACGATGTGGAGGTCGGCCCCGTGGGTCTGTTCCAGGCGGACAACACACGGTTGAGTTACGGCGGGCGTATTGGCACGAGCGTTGGCTTGCTCGGGTTGCGCACGCGCAATGTGATTCCGTGGGCAGGCATGGCAGTGACCTACGAATATTACGTAGATAGCGGGGGACGCCCCGCCGCCCACTTCCTGCGTGGTGGGCTGCGCGTCGGGCTGATCTGGGATCCATGAAGCGGCTCGACCGCCGCAGAAGCCAGCGTAAACTGCTTCGATGCATCGCCCGCTGCTCTGGCCGGGAGCGACGCTGTGCCTGTGCGCCGCGATCTGGTGGGGCAGCCCTCTGCCCCGCTGGTGGCGTGCTGCCGACTTCCTGCATAGCCTGAGCAAGGCTCACGCGCCCGGCGTCACTCGCGCCGCGCCCGCGGCAGAGGTTGGCACGCAGGAGGAGTGGACCTTTGCTGGCGCCTCGGGGAGCATCCGCGCGCGGCTCTACCGACCCTCCGGTGTTCCGCGGGCCAGTCTGGTGGTGGCGCACGGCGGGCACTATCACGGCATCGACGAGCGACGATTGGTGCACTTCTGTCGCGAGCTGGCGCGCAAAGGCGTGCAGGTGGTGACACCGGAGCTGACGGATCTCACGCAGTACCGAATCTCGCCTCAAGGTGTGAGCATCATCGCCGACGCGGTGAGCGCCCTCGGTGCTCGCGCTGATCTGCCGCAAACGCGCCGCGTGGGACTGATTGGCTTCAGCTTCGCCGGCGGTCTGGCGCTGGTCGCGGCGGCGCATCCGCAGGTGCAATCGCGGCTGAGCTTCGTTGTCAGCGTGGGCGGCCACCACGACCTGGAGCGGGTGCTCGACTTCTTCTTGCATGATCGCATCGTGACCCCAGCGGGACCACGAGCGCTCCGCGCGCACGACTATGGGCTGGTCATCCTCGTTCTGGCCAACCTGCGGCGCTTCGTGCCCGAGGACGATATCGTGGTCATGCACAACGCTTTGCTGGCGTGGCTGCACGAAGATCGCCCGCGTGCGCTCGCCTGGGCGTCGCAGTCCGAAAGCTACCAAAGCGAGCTACTCTGGACCTCGCTCGAGAAGCAAAAGCTCGCCGTCTTTGCACCGGCGCTCGAAGCGATCGTGCGTGAGCAACGGCACGAGCTGCTGCAGCTTTCGCCACGCGGGCGCCTGCGCCAGCTCCGCGTTCCGGTCTACCTGCTGCATGGCTCCGCCGACAGCGTCATACCGCCGAGCGAGACCGAGTGGGCAGCGCTCGAGCTCCGGGATCGGCCACACCGTGCGCTGGTCTCACCCCTGCTCGAGCACGTGGAGGTGAACCGGCAAGCGGGCTTTGGTGACAGCTGGGCGCTGGTGCGCTTCATGACGCATCTGCTCTGAGCGCGGCTACGCAGCGCTCATTTCAGCGCTTTGTAAGCGGTCGGTGTGCGGTTGCACGCTCCTGTACTAATGTTGCCAGGTGACACCGCTCTACCTCGCGCAGGACCTTGCCGACGCCGAGCTTTTGGCGCATCGCCTCGAGAGCTGCGGCATCTCGGCTTTCATCCGCAATCGCGAGCTGCAAGGCATGCTCGGTGAGCTGCCCTTCTCGTTGCGACCCGAGGTCTGCCTGCTCGACGCGCGCGATCTCGCGCGCGCCGAGGTGGTGAAGGAACAGTACCAACGCAACCGCACGACTCCGCTGATCGGAGAAGAGCGTCTCTGCGCCAGTTGCGGCGAGCTCAGCCCGCCCAACTTCGAGCTTTGCTGGAAGTGCCGCACGCCTTTCTCCGAGTGAGGGTCGGCCAGCTCACGGCGCCGCGCCCGGTGCCGGCACACGCCACCGATACATGGGCCAGGTGCGCCCCTTCACCTGAACGGCGATCTGCTGCTGCGGCTGCCAGCTGCCCATGTCGTGCATGTACGAGACGATGCGTGTTCCTGCCTTCAGCTCCTTGAGCAGCTTGGGACGCAAGCGCAGGTTCACCTCCGGCCACAAGAAGAGCGTCACCACCGTGGCGTCGCTGATGTCCGTTTCGAACAGGTCCTGATTGAGGAACCGGATGCGCTCCGCGACGCCTGCCCGCTCGGCGTTGGCGCGACTCTCCCGGATACGCTGCGGGTCGATGTCGACGCACACCCCCCGTGCGCCGAGCTCCTTCACGGCCGTGATCACGATGCGGCCATCGCCACAACCGAGGTCGTACAGCACGTCGCTTGTTCCGACCTCGCCCAGGCGCAGCATCTGGGTAACCACGTGCTGCGGCGTCGGTTCATAGGGCACATCGGGCTTGCGCGACGCGGCGCTCGACGAGCCTCGACTGCAGGCGCCGAGACCCGGCGCTACCGCGGCCAGCAGCAGGCCGACGACGACAGGTACCCAGCCTTTCGCACGCGCTTTCCGTGCGTTGCCCGGCGCTGGACGATACCAGCCGGTAGCTGAACGGTGGATCAACGGTCGCGGGCTCCTGACGTGCATGCGACAGAGCTTACACTGTCGGCCTGAGCGTACCTCTGCGGGAACTTCCCCACTTCTTCTGGATTTCCATGCCGTTGCGCCGCAGCGCGCGCTGCGAACGAGTATCCTCTCGCCGATGCGCCTTCATTCACTGCTTGCTCTGCTGCCTTGTTGCCTGGCTCTCGGTCTGGTCGCTTGCGCCGACGACGACGATGACGGCACCGAGGCCCAGCGCCGCGGTGTTGGAGCCGCTTGCGCCAAGGACGCCGACTGCGAAGAAGAGGGCCAGGCCTGCTTGCCCTTCAAGGGCGGCTACTGTGGCGTCGCAAGCTGCACCAACGACGGCGAGTGCCCGCTGGGCTCGGCCTGTGTCTCGCACGACGACGGCGCCAACTACTGCTTTCTGACCTGCGCGAACAAGCCGGACTGCAACCACTATCGTCCGCTGGAGGTCGAAGCCAATTGTTCCTCCAGCATCGAGTTCACGGACAGCCGCAACAGCAACGTCAAAGCGTGCGTGCCGCCATCGGGCTGAGGCTCGCACCCGCCGAGGACGTGGATTGGGGGCGAGCGGCGCCTCCGTGGGACGCCCGAGCTCGACCCTGCGCTGCAAGGCCAACGCACAGGCGCATCCCGGCGGCGCTCAGGGCCTGACGGGGAGTGTCGCCGGCGCGACTCCGGTCAGAGCGAAGACCGAGTCGCAGATCGGCTCGCGAACGTAAAGCCCCTCGTGGTATGGCCGCACGCTCTGCGGTCCTGCAATATGGCGAGCTCGGCTATCCGCACCATTCTGCCGCTGGCGATCGTGACGTCCACGAGCATGCTGGCCATGGACCTGTATTTGCCAGCTGTACCGCAGCTCCAGCACTCGATGCACACGGGTGTGACGCTGGCTCAAGCTACGATCGCCGTGTTCTTGCTCGGGCTCGCGCTCTCGCAGCTGCTCTGGGCAGAGGTGCTCACGCGCAATGGACCCCGTTCAACGGTGCAATGGGGCATGGTGCTGCTGGTCGTTGCTTCGGCCGCCTGCGCGCTGTCCCCCACGATCGAGCTGCTCCTTTCCGTGCGCTTGCTCCAGGGCATTGCAGCGGGGGCAGCGACGGTCGCCGCGCCCACGGTCATCCGCGCGACCTTGTCGGACGTGGACGCGGTGCGGGGCCTTGCCGCCGTTGGCATGGTCGAATCCATCGTGCCGGCGGCGGGACCCCTGCTCGGGGCCGCCTTGTTGTTTCACATGGACTGGCGCGGTCTGTTCTGGGGTTTGGCTGGCATCAGCGCGCTGGTACTGCCGTTCGCTGTCCGCGCGACGCCCCGTGAGCTGCCTGGCCTGGATAGGACCGTCACCGCCGGTTACGCCGCGATCTTACGCCAGCGGGAGTATCGAAGAGTTGGTCTGTCGCAGGCGCTGACCATCGGGGCCCTGCTGACCTTCGTCGCCAGTGCGCCACAGCTTTTGGTGCATGCACTGAAGCTGGAGGTCTCCGCCTTCGCAACGCTCCAGCTCATGAGCGTGGCCGTGTTCATGCTGGTTGCGAGTCAGTCCGGGCGCGTGAGTCAGCGCTGGGGAGCTCCGGCAGCAATTCAAGCCGGCGCCTGGGTGCAGCTGGTGCTGTGCATCGCGTTGCTCGTGGCAAGCTTCACCCTGCGGCCGCAGTTCTGGTGGCTGGCGCTTTTCTGGTGCGGTTTCTGCGGTGCGTTGGCCATCCGCGGTCCGGCTGCCATGAGCGAAGCGCTCCGCCTGCCACCGGCTCAAATGGGCCGCGCTTCGGCGATGCTCGTACTGGGTATGCTGCTGGCGGGCGCGCTCGGCACTCAGCTGGTTGCTCCCTTCCTTTCGCAGCGCTCACCAGCGGCGCTCGCACTATGCATGCTCGTCTTGTGTGGGGTGAGCTTGGTCGCGGTGGTCCCGTTTCCCGTGCAAAGGAAGCAGGCGTAGCCCGCGCGACGCGCTCGCCCCCCTCAGGGATCGAGCGGCACACTCCAACGGGAACGACAATCGGCATGCACGGTCCCGAGGTGTTCGTCAGCGGCCACTGTCGGAAACGCCACGTCACTGCCCTCGTCGAAGCCTTCGCCGCAAACAGCGCAGCGGCCCGAGCGTTTTGCGACTCCAATCTCACAGGCAACATTGCGCCGCGGGCGGGTATCGGCAGCAGGCCGACGCGGCGGGCGACGCGCTGCGGGAGCACGCGAGGCTGTCCAGGCCCAGGCAGGGAAGTCGGACGGCGCCGCTGGCGCTGGCTCGACCACGCGGTAACCGCCCTCGCGAATCATCTTGCAAGCGAGATACGCAGCGGAGCGCGCCTCGTGCTCGTCGGTCGACCCAGCCAGAGCAATGAGCTTCTGGATCCGATCGATACTGCTCATCGCCGCATCCCTCGATGGCCGGCATCCCTGTGCTCCTGGTCAGCTGCTTCAAGCATTCGCGTCGGGCTCATAGCGCAAACGCCGTCCTCAGCCCAACCGCGCCGAGGACGCCTGCTTCGAGCGCCCTCGCGATCACCTCTCTTTGTGTCGCGGATCGCGCTCGAATGACCAGATACGCGACACGTTGAGCACG
>DASQDA010000512.1:0-5638 GCA_035634435.1 Polyangiaceae bacterium | reverse complement strand
CCCAATCATACTTCCGATCGGCATCCGTGGTTCCTCGAGGCGCGCACGTCGCGTGCGAGCGCGCGGCGCGCCTGGTACATCTGGCGCGACGCCGCGCCCGACGGGGGCCCTCCCAACAACTGGCTGAGCGAGTTCGGTGGCTCCGCCTGGGAGTGGGATGCCACGACGGGCCAGTACTACTATCACGCCTACTTGAAGCAGCAGCCGGACCTCGACTGGCGCAACCCCGAGGTGCGTCAGGCCATGGCCGAGGTGCTGCACTTCTGGCTTGCGCGAGGGGTCGATGGCTTCCGGGTCGACACCATTCACCACCTGATCAAGGACGCGCAGTTTCGCGACAACCCGCCCAATCCAGACTACGGCCCGCACCTGCCGCCGCACCGCAGCCTCATTCGGGCTTACACGACCGATCGGCCCGAGGTGCACGGGGCCATCAGCGAGATGCGGCGTGTGCTGGATACGTATCCCGATCGCGTGCTGATTGGTGAGGCCTGGTTGCCGTTCTCGTCCTTGATGGCCTACTACGGTACCGACCTGTCGGGGATGCACCTTCCCTTCAATTTCCACCTCATCACGACGCCCTGGAACGTCACGGCGATCCGCGCGCTGATTGCCGAATACGAGGCCGCCCTGCCCACTGGAGCCTGGCCCAACTGGGTGTTGGGCAACCATGATCGCTCCCGCATCGCAACCCGCTTGGGAAGCGCGCAGGCGCGGGTAGCTGCTGTGTTGCTCCTCACGCTGCGCGGCACGCCCACGCTTTACTACGGAGACGAGATTGGCATGCACGACGTGCTCATTCCGCCCGAGCTCGTGCAGGATCCTTTCGAGCTGAATGTGCCGGGCCTTGGCGTGGGGCGCGATCCGGAGCGCACTCCGATGCAGTGGAGCACGGGGCGTCATGCAGGCTTCACCAGCGGCACGCCCTGGCTGCCAGTAGCTGAAGACCTGGCGCAGACGAACGTTCACGATCAGGCAGCGGATCCGCACTCGCTGCTGTCGCTCTACCGCAACCTGATCGCGCTGCGGCGCGCGGAGCCGGCCCTGGCCATTGGAAGTTACACGCCGCTCGACGCAGGGTCGGCCGTGCTCGCCTATGTGCGCGAGCACCGTGGGCGACGCTGGGGCGTGCTGCTGAACTTGACAGGTGAGGTCGTTCCCCTGCGCGTCGGGCGCGAGCTTGCGGGAGCGCGAGTGGTGCTCTCCACACTGGCGGAATTGGGGGCGCGGCAGCTCGAGCACCGCGTGGAGCTGCTGGCGGACGAAGCCATGGTGCTCGAGCTAGAACCTGCGGCGGCCCACCCCTTGCAAGCTGAGTGACGCCACTCCCGCAAAGGAGCCACCGTGAAGTCGCAGTCTCTCGCGTCCGTCGTTTTACCCTTGCTCGGTGCTGGAGTGTTCGCCGGCCTAGCTACCTGGCTGCTGCGGCGAGTGCCCCGAGCGCGCCCCGCGGCGGCCATCGCCAGCGCACCCAACACGCAGGCGGCTCCGCGCCGGGGCTATCCGCTGCCCCAGGTGGATCCCGACGTCTTTCGCGTCGATCCCGAGCCCCTGGTTCCGGCTCGCTACCGGCGCTGACGGCCGGACCGCGACTCAGCCGGCTTGAGCTCCCGCGTCGGAGACGCCGCCGGGTTGCGCCAGGGCGGGCCCGAGAAACTCGAGCAACCCCTGGCTGTAGGCGGGGAACGCCTCGACCTGGGGCAAGTGACCGACGTTCGGCAGCTCGAGCAACTTCGCGCCGGCAATCGCGCGCTGGGTGCGACGCCCCAGCTGCGGATAGTTACCGAGCGTTTGCGCCACAGCTGGGGCAGCGGAGTCGCGACCGAGCGCGGTGCGATCTCGCAAACCAATGACCAGCAAAGTGGGCGTCTGGATGCGTGGCAAGTCATGCACCACCGGCTGGGTCAAGATCATGTCGTAGGTCAGCGCTGACGCCCAAGCCACCTTCTCGTAGTCAGGGTGCAGCGTCCAGCCCGCGATTAGCCGCATCTGCTCGTCGTACTCGGGCTTCCAGCTCCCGGCGTAGTACGCCTGCTTCTGATACTCGCGCAGCGACTCCGGCGTCTGTGCGAGCTCCCGCTGGTACCAATCGGTGATCGAGCGATAGGGGACCGCCGCTGCGTAGTCTTCGAGCCCGATGGGGTTGATGAGCGCAAGCTTGAGGGTAGCCGCGGGAAACAACAGCGCGTAGCGCGCCGCCAGCATGCCGCCCATCGAATGTCCCACCACGGCAGTGCGCTCCAGATCTAGCGACGCGAGCAGCGCGCGCGTATTGGCGGCCAGCGCAGCGAAGCTGTACTGATAGTGCTCGGGCTTGCTCGACTTGCCGAATCCCACCTGATCGGGTGCAATGACGCGAAAGCCTGCCTGGGCAAGCACGCGAATGGTCGGCGCCCAGTAGCTGGCCGAGAAGTTCTTGCCATGCAGGAGAACGACAACGCGGCCGTCCGCGTTCGGCGGGACCACGTCGATGTAGGCCATTCGCAGCGACTGGCGCTGACTCTGGAAGGTGAAGAAACTGACCGGGAACGGATAGGGAAAGTTGCTGGCTTCGGGATCGATGGCACGCGGAGAAACGGGCGGGGCCACGCCGGCTGCAGCTCTGGCCGACGGCTGGTTTCGAGGGCCATTCGCGCTCGCAGAGGGGCGCTGAACCGCTGCGTGCTCGCGCTCCGGACCGTCGCATCCCAGCAAGACGGCGAGGATGACCCAGGCACTCGACGTTGGCTTCGCTATCACGAGCTCCGGTGCTCCGCGGGTGATGCCCTCCGGCGCGCTGCCCGCGCGCCGAACGGCAGAGTGGATCGGCGAGCCCGCGCCGACGCGACGCTCAGGGTGCAGTGTACTCCACGCGATAGAGGATGCCGCGAGTATCGTCGGAGAACAGCAAGCCTCCGTCCGGAGCAACGGCGACGCCAGCCGGGCGACCAAACTGTGCGGTTCCGTTGTCGATGAGGAACCCGCTCACGAATGGCTCCAGAGCAACCGGCGTGCCGTCCTCGTCGAAGTCCAAGCGCGCCACGCCATAGCCCGTGGGCGGGAACCGATTCCAGGAACCTCGCAGCGCGACGAACGCGTCATTCGCGTACTCCGCGGGGAACATCTCGCCCGCGTAGAAGGCCATCTGAATGGGTGCTGAGTGCGCCTGAAACTCCAGCGTCGAGGGGCGCGTGGTGGCGCAAAACTCGGCTTTGGTGGTGCCCTCCGGATCTTGGATGCTCGGGCTGACATCGACCAGCCGCTTGGCATAACAATAGGGCCAGCCGTAATGCGCCGTTCCGGTCGTATCGATGAGGTTCAACTCTTCGGGCGGAAGATCGTTACCGCGATAGTCGGACCCGTGGTCCAGACCCCAGAGCTCTTCCGTGAGCGGATGCCAGCCGAAACCAATCGTGTTGCGCAGCCCTCGCGCGAAGACGCTGCGCTCCCCCCCGGTGAGGGGCATGCTGAGCATGGTTGCGTGCTCTGGGTCCGATTCTTCGCACGCATTGCAGCTGCTACCCACGGAGATGAACAGACGGTCGTCCGGGCTGATTTCGATCGTGCGATACGGGTGCTGCCCGCCGGACGGCAATGGGCTGGTCGTGAGCTCCACGAGCGCTCCGAACAGACCGTTGGCTGCCACGGGGGCGCGGTAGACGCGCGTATCGGTTGCAAGGTACACGTTGTCCGCGTCGAAGGTGATGCCGTGCACGAACGGTAGGTCTGACGTTGCGGTTCTGAACGGCTCCGCGGTGCCGTCCTCATCCGCGTCCGTGAGCACGATCACGTCTCCCTGCCGCGGTCGCGTCACGTAGATGTACTCGCCGCGCACCGCGAGCATACGAGCGTGGCCCAGGCCCGTCGCGAAGGTCGCTACGGAGAAGCCCGCCGGCAGCTCCAGCTGCTCCACGAGCTGGGGGGTGGGCTCTATCTCCTCAGGCCGGAACTCGTCGACGTCAACGCCGCCGCCAGGGGTGCCACCTTCGCCGCCCTGCCCCGCGGTTGCTTCCGCGCCGCCAGCAGCGCCGGCTCCCGATGTGCCGCCTGCGCCCGCTTCTTCGCCACTCGTTCCTGCAGCGGCGCCTCCGGCCGCAGCGCCTCCGGTCGTGGCGCCTCCGGTCGTGGCGCCTCCGGTCGTAGCGCCTCCGCCACCGCCCGTCGTGGTGCCTCCGCTGCCGCCGCGGCCCGCACCCGCGGACCCTCCTCTACCGTCCACCGTACCGTCGTCGTCTTCGTCGGAACAGGCGTTGGTCGTTGCAAGCGCAAGACCGAGCAACAGCAAGGGGGTCAGGCTCAGGTTTGTTCTCCGGGTGCACGTGGCCATGTGGTCTGTACCTTTCGTCTGGTTAAAGGAGGGCGAAGCAGTGCGCAGCTCGCGCTCCGCGGGGCGTCGCAAACCGCGTGCCAGTGCCGCCCCCCAGACGTGCACGGCAGGAGCTGGGCTCGCAAACCCACGGGCTCCGACGAGGACGTCACACCTGTGGCATCGCAGCACGGTGACAACCCGCCCGCGGCGGCAGCGTCGTTTGGCTGCTTGACCTCGCCGCGTGCGTCTGGCTTCGTTGATCACTCGGCCCAGTGCGCCGCGGAACATTGCAGCGCCGTGGCCCCGGGTGAAGGTCGATGCAGAGCCATTTAGCCAGCGCGCACGAGGCAGAGCTCGATCCATTGCAACGCATGCTGAGCACGCGTCAGCGGGAGCTCGTCGACAAGCAGCGGAGCGACCTGCGCGGCCTCGGCAACAAGGCGTGGGCCGCGGGCACCGTGGGAATGCTTGCGTGCGCTCTTTACGCGGCTCAGTTCGGGTCCTTCGCGGCGTTCGCGCAGGTGCTTTCGCTCGGCGTGCTGCTCTCGGGAAGTGCAGCCCTCGTGGGCACGCTGCTCGGGTTCCTGTTCGGCGTTCCTCGCGCTCTGAGCGCCGATGCACGAGCGTCCGCGGGGGCGCGCGACGAAAGCTCGCGCAGCGCGGCAACCAACCACGCCGTGAGCACGAACCTCGAGCAGATCTCGGATTGGTTGAGCAAAATTCTGGTGGGCGTGGCGTTAACTCGGCTTGACGAGCTGCCCGCCGCCTTGCGCACGTTCTCCGCATGGCTGGGGGCGAGCATGCCGGTCGCGCAAGCGGGTCCGTTCGCTCTCGGCCTCATCGGCTACGCTTCCGTGCTCGGGTTTCTGTTCGGCTACGTCTGGACCCGCGTGGTGTTGAGCCCCATGTTCCGGCACGCGGACGAAGCGCTGCGCAAAGCGGTGGTCGAGCTGTCGATGGCGGAGCGCTCGGCAAGCAAGGCTTTGGCCAGAGCCGCGGGCGTGGAGCACTCGGCGGGGCAGCTCTTGGAGCGTGCGCGGGGGGACGCGGCGCAGCTCGTGACCATGGCCAAGCAGCGCGCCGAGCAGCTGGAAGGAGTACTGCAAAAGATGCTGGAGCGGCTGTACGAGCCGCTCGAGCGTCAGGGCTATGCAGAGACCATCCGCCTTGCCGACGACTACGTGGCGCGCGAAGGCGACCCAGAAAATTTCTTGTTCTGGCTGCACTACGCCGCCGCGCAAGGGCAACGAGCGACACAAGAACCGGAGGCCTACGACGACGCGCGTCTCGAAGCGCTGGAGGCAGCCCGCAAGGTTCTGCGACAAAACCACGAGCTCGGACGTTACTGGC
>DASQDA010000511.1:0-7983 GCA_035634435.1 Polyangiaceae bacterium | reverse complement strand
GGCGGCCATTGCCGCTGTCCCGGCTGCCAAGAGCGCCGCCGCCAAGAGCGCCGCCGCCAAGGAAGCCGGCACGGAACCCCCCGCCCTGCAGGCGGCGGATCGTCCACGCTTCGAGGTCTCGGAAGCTTTCGGTCGCTCCGGTAACCCACTGCCGAACCTCGAGCCCAAGGAGCCGATTGCGTCCCGGGCCTTCGAGCTAGGCAAGGCCGACTCCGTTTACGAAAAGCCGGTTGAGACGGCGACAGGCTGGGTGGTCTTCCAGCTGAAAGAGCTCACCCAGCCCGAGGACTTTGCCAAGGAGAAGGCCGAGGTGTTGCAGGCGCTCTGGCAGATGAAGGCGAGCGACGCGCTGACGCGCTACGTTGCAGACCTGCGTCGCACGGCGGGCACGAAGCTGAAGATCGATACGAGCTTCGGCGAAGACAACGTGCGCGCGAACGACGAATGACACACCCCAGCACGCCGCGAACGGACTTCGAGCTCGTTCGCACGCTCTTGCCCTCCGGTCTACCGGTGCTGTGCGCACCCCTCCGCAACACGCATCGCGCAGCGGTCACCTTGCACGTGCGCAGCGGATCGCGCTTCGAGCCCGCCGAGCTGGGCGGCGTCTCGCACTTTCTCGAGCACATGCTGCACCGCGGCACCACGCGCTTCCCCTCGGCTCATGAGCTGGCTCTGGCGTTCGAGGAGCTCGGCAGCGAGCTCGGCGCTGCCACCTACGTCGACCATGCGCTGCTGTCGGCCGGCGCGCCGCCGGAAAACCTGGAAGCCGTGCTCGCGTTGCTGGCCGAGGTCGCGCAGGAGCCAGTGTTTTCGGGCATCGAGATCGAGCGTGGCATCGTGCGTGAAGAGATCCTCGAATCGTTGAACGACGAGGGTGAGCCCATCGACGCCGATGAGCTTCTGATTTCACTCGCATTCCCCGACCACGGTTTGGGCCGCCCCATCACCGGTACGCTGGAGACGCTCGCTCGTTTCGACCACGCCGCGCTGCGCAGGTTCCACTCCGAGCATTATCACGCCGGTGCGATGGTGGTGAGCGTCAGCGGTCCGGTCGACCCCGATCGCGTGCTCGCTGCCGCCGAGCGTGCCTTCGCAACGTTGCCAGCGGGCACCAAGCCGCGCGACGTGGCTCCGACACCGCCCGCGGGCCCTGGCTTTCGCTACGTGCGGGAGCCCGCTAGTCAGACCGCGCTGCGTGTCGCGTTCCAGGCGCCCTCGGAAAAGAGCGAGCTCGAGCCAGCCAGCGAGCTTTTGCTTCGCGTGCTCGACGACGGCATGTCGACGCGGCTTTATCACGAGGTGTGTGACGAACGCGGCCTCGCTTACGATGTCTCCGCGGCCTACGAGGCCTTCGAGGACGCGGGGCTCTTCAGCCTTTCGGGCGACTCGGCGCCGACGCGCAGCGACGAGCTCCTGGCGGAGCTGTTTGCTGTTGCGCGCTCGTTGCGCGACAGCGGCCCTACCGCGCGCGAGCTCGACAAGGCCAAGCGCAGATTCGCCTGGCAGATGCAGGCTCTGTTCGATGATCCGGGCGAGCTAGCTGCGTTCGTTGGCCTCGGTGAGCTCACCGGAGTGGCGCGCACGCCGGAGGAGCGCTGGGCGGACCTCGAGAGCGTCACCCACGCGGCCGTGCAGCGCGCTGCTCAGAGTATCTTCGTGCCCGAGGGGTTGAGCGTCGCCGCGGTCGGACAGCTCAACGCGCGCCAGCGCAGCGCGCTCGAGAGCCGCGTGCGCGCCTTCGGGACGTAGCAGCAGTAGCGAGGGCGCGTCCCTGCTCCCGTAAACGTGTCCGAACAGGCGCGACGATCTCATGGATCGGGCACGGGGACGGGGGAAACAACCCGCCGAATCAGGGACACGCTAGCTCGAGCGGCGCCGCCCGCGACTTTCTGGCTTTGCCTCCGCGGCCTCCTCGCGCACGAGCGCTTCCGCTACACGCAAGACGCGCCGCCGCGTGGCGGGCGTCGCGCTACGCAGGATGACAAACAGCCGGTCGTCGCGCGCGCGAGGGTTGGTGGGAACGGAGAGAAGCTCGGCGATCTCGACACCCAGCGCGGAGCTCAGGCGCGTGAGCGTCTCGAGCGAGGGATTGGAGTTGGCGGAGGAGCGCCCCCTCAGCACGCGTTCCAGACGCGCGACGGTTTCCACGGTGACGCCTGCTCGGGCGGCGAGCTCGGCCTGGGTCATTCCTGCTTGTACTCGGAGCTGCCGCACGTGTTCGGCAAGCCGCATCGCTATCGTATTCACTGATTCGTGGCCCGCAGACTCCCCGGCCCTGGAGCGAGCGTTAACTTACGACGTTTCCCACCCTTGTCATTAGAAGTGTGCGCCTGGACCTGCACATCCTGTCGCGATTGAGCGTGCGTCCCTCGCTGCGTTGCAAATTCGGAAGCCGCGCCTTTCACAGCCGCAACCTGGCCCCTTGGCCAACGGGGCGATGCAGCGTAATATTCCGGAGAGTTGTAAATAGGTGCGCGCTACCGCTCAACTCAGCGTCGCTGCACGTGGTGCTGCTCGATGCGGCGCGACTCATCAATCAAGCGTTCGAAGATGCGACGCACCGTGTCCCCATCGAGCGGGCTAGGGGCTGAGCTCGACAGGCGCTCGAGCATGCGCCGCTCGCGCTCGGGATCGTAAACGGCGAGCCCGCGCTCACGTTTGTACTCACCCACGGCGAGCACGACGCGCACGCGTTCGGCAACCAGCTCGAGAATACGCCGATCGAGCTCGTCGATGGCGATTCGCAGGGCTTCGAGCTCTGGACCGGGGCTCGTCATGGGCGAGGGGGGTGCTGAGCCTACATCAGCGTGTCAGTCAACGCACCACCGTTCGGCAGCCGTGAGTGATCTGCAGCTCGAGGACGGCTCCGGAGCTGAGCTTTTCGCAGGCCGCACCGCGCAAGGTCAGCTCGGAGGGGGAGCGCCAGTCCCAGCCGTTGTCAGGGTCGTAGTGGTCGAGGGCTCCGTCGAAATGAACATTCACCAACTCGGGGTCCTGCGGCAGTGAGGCGAGAGTGACGTCGCAGCCGATGGGCACTCCCGTGCCGATGGCGAACAACGCCTCCTGGAGGGCGACAGCGTCGGAAATCGCATAGTAGGCGGGCTCGACGGCTCGCGCAGTGCCACCTTCGCGAGCGAGGGCCGCAAGCAGCGTTGCGTAGGCCTCGCTGCCGGGCATGCCCACGACGTAGGTGGAGATTCCCGCCTCGCGGAGCGCGCTCACCTGCTCGAGCGTGCCCCTGGCGTCGATGCAGTTGACGGAGGCGCCTTCCCCGATCCGCTCTTCGTTGCAGCAGCTGAAGCTCGCTCCGCAGAGCTTGCCGTCGAAGGATTGCTGCTCGATGTCCGGAATGCACTGGCCAGTTTCGCAGCGTACGGCGGCATTGCAGTTGGGAGCGCCGTCCGTCGCCAGCACGACGTAGGTGCGACCGCCCAGCGCCTGCAGCAGGGGACGCAAGCCGGCCAGGGCTGCGGAGGTGGGCGTGCCGCCAGCGGGCGCCAGCGCTGAGAGTCGTTGCAGAAGATCGTGCAGCTTGGGGCCGTTGCGGTCGGGGCCGCCCAGCTCGAGCGAATCCCCGGCGCTCATCGCGAAGATCTGCCGCCCGCCGTCACACTCCAAAGATTGATCGCGCCCCGGGAAGACAGCGGCGCCGTACTCGACGCGATGCCCAATGGCTCGCAACAGTGCCCCGACGGAGCGATACGCCGCCTTGTATTTGCTGAGACCCGTGCGGTCGATGGGAGCGTTCATGCTGCCCGAGCGATCGAGGACGAAGTAGAACTTCGGAAGATCGAGCAGGGCGCGAATGCGCTCGCCCCCACAATTGGGCGGTTCGTTCGAGACGGGAACGTCGATGCCGACGCCCGCGTCCGGTGCGGCGGTGGGAGGCCGTGGAGGGGTCGCGTAGGGCGCGCGCTCTGGATCGCCGCAGCTCCACACGGCCGACGCCAAGACGCACGCCAGGCCCATTGTCTCGGCCCACGCTGAGCGCGCCCGCAGCATTGAGTCCGAGAATAGCACCGCCCCGGCGCTGACGAGAGCGTGCCCGACGGTAGACGAAGCAGGGCAGTGATATGGTCGCCGCTCGGTGAAGCGAACGCTCGAGCTCATGACCTGGCTGGCAGCCGTGGTCACGTGTGTGTCCCTGCTCCTTTCCTGGGGAGACACGCCCATCGCGGAGCGTGCGACCAGCCGCGTGCGTCATGGCAGCGTTTCCAGCACAGGTTTGCAGCTGTGCGTGCATGTCGTGCAGCAGCCCAGCTTGCAGCAGGTGAGCGGCGCCACGGTGCGAGCGTTTCACGAGCAACCCGAGCGCCGCTATGTCGCCGTGGGTGAAGAGCGCACGGCGAGCAGCGGACGCGTCTGCTTGCGCGATCTGCCCCCCGGTAGGCTCTGGCTCGTGGCCGAGGCCCCGGGCCTTGCGCGCGCATCGACCGAGCTTCTGCTGCAGGCCGCTCGCACGCTCGAGATGCAGCTCGCGCCGGCGCGCGAGCTGCGTGTCACGATAACCGACGAGCTCGGGGCGCCGCTCCCACGCGCCACGCTGCTGGTCAGCGGCGCGGACCGGCTACCCTTCGGCGCGTTGAGCGACGCCTCGGGCGTCGTGCGCTTGACTCGCCTGCCCGCGCCGCCGTGGAGCGTGCGCGTTGCAGCGCCCGGCTACGAAGCGACCACTCGGCCCGAGGTGTCAGCCGATCTGCAGGTCGCGCTGCGCCGCCTCTCCAGCTTGCGGGTGAGAGTGGTCGACGGCAGCGGGAGCGCCGTGCAGGGCGCCTCGGTGATGATCGCCGGGGCCAACCTCTGGCCGGCGCGTCAGGCGACCACGGACGCCGGGGGAGCCGCACGCATCGCCGGCCTCTCACCGGGCAGCTACGATCTGCGCGCGGTGCAGGCTCAACGTGTGTCGCCCACTTACTTCGGCTTCGAGGTGTCGCGCGGCAGCGACCAGGAGCTCACGCTGCACATTGCGGCCGGGCGCATGATCACCGCCCGCGTAACGGACGGCGCGGCAGCGGACGCGCGACCCGTCGCCGAGGCGGACGTGGTGCTCGTCGAAGGGGGCCTCAGCTCCTTTCCCTATCGCGGACGAAGCGGCAAGGACGGCAAGGTCACGCTGGGGCCGATCGCGGTGGGCCCGGCGACGCTGGGCGCCCGCGCGGATGCGTTCGTTGGCTCGCCGCTCGTGGCCGTGCCCCTGGAGCCGGACGGTCCAGTAACGATCCCGCTGCTGCGCGGTGGAGCTCTGCGCGGGCAGGTGGTGGATGCGCGTGGTTTCCCAGTAGAGGGCGCGACGATCGAGGTCGTGGGCACCGACAGCTACGGGCTTCCCATCGCCGAGAGCCCAGGCGTGTCGCAGTTTCGCGCCAATCACTTCGCGTGGTCACTCGCTTTTTCTCCGGCGCTGATTCCCGCCGGCGAGCTCGGCGTGATGCCAGGTCCAGTGCCGACCATACCGCCCGCCGGCTTACGGACGGCCCCGCAGGTGCCGAGCCAGCCTGCGCTCGAGGCCACCGCGCCTGAGTCTGCGCCCTGGGTCACGCGCAGCGATGGGCAGTTCGAGGCCAAGCCGGTGACGCCGGGCCGCGTGCGCGTGCTGGTGCGCCACCCCGAGTACGTCGAGGGCGCCAGCAGCTTCGTGACCCTGACGCCCGGTGGCGATGCCAGCGTGCGCGTGGTGCTGCTCAAGGGCGGCGCGGTCGACGGACGTGTCGTCGACGCGCGCGGTTTCCCCGTGGCCGGCGCCGACATCACGCTGTTTGCCGAACGCGGAGCTCTCGAGCACCGATCCTTCACAGCGAGCGATGGCTCGTTTGCCTTTGCAGCCGTGCCCGCGGAGGTGACGATCTCGGTGGCACGCCCTGGTCACGTGGGACGCGTCGCCGTGCAACAGACGCTGCGCGTGCCGGAGAGCGCTCGGCTGCAAGTGGAGCTGACCGTGCCCGAGCAGCGCGGGCCGGTACGCTTCGTGATCCGGGACGCTGACCAACGTCCGGTGGAGCTCGCGGAGATCCGCGCCCTCTCGCTCGAGCTCGGGGTGCCGCTGCGCTCGACGCTGTTCACCGACGCCGGCGGCGCAGCCGAGCTGCCGGACGCCGCCGGGCTTCCGCTGAAAGTGAGCGTCGATGCGCCGAGCTTCGCTCTTTACGAGCGCACCCTCGACGCCGCTCCCGCCGAGGTGCAGGTCGAGCTCGATCCAGGCGTGACGCTGGTCGGGCGGGTGACGGCCGTGCGCGGCCGCTTTGCGGCCGCCAATGCCAGAGTCGCGTTGCGCTCCGGTGCCCAGCGCAAGCACACGCTGAGCGACGCTGAGGGAGAGTTTCGGTTCACGGGCGTCGCCGTCGGCCGTGCTGAGCTCAGCGTCCAGCACCCGGACTACGCAGCGGCCACGGCCCATATCGAGGTGGAACGCACCACGCGTCACGACCGCCCGCTCGAGCTCGCGCCCATCGATCTCGCCGACGCGGGCAGCGTGGAAGGTGAAGTCGTGGACAGCGAGGGTCGAGCCGTGGAAGGCGCACGGGTCGCCCCGGGGGTGGTGCCCGCTTACCTGCCGGCGGGCAGCTTGCCACCCGGCATGACCCTCACCGACGCCAGCGGGCGGTTCCTGCTCGCTGGTCTCCCCGCGGGCCGCGTGCGACTCGGTGCTCTGCTCGCGCGCATCGGGCGCGGGAACGCTGACGAGATAATGGTCGAGGCGGGGCGCACCACCCGCGGCATTCGCATCCGCCTTACCGAGCCCGCGGACAACGATGAGTCGTTGGCCACCGGCGGCGTCGCCATCACCCTGAGCGAAGGCGACTCGAGCACAGCACCGGAGCTGCTCGTCGCGCAGGTCGCGTCCGGCAGCCAAGCCGAGCGCGGTGGGCTCCTCGTGGGCGACCGCCTCCTCAACGTGGATGGCCACCCCCCACGCTCGCTGCGTGAGGCACGCGAACGGCTGACAGGGCGCGCCGGTACGGACGTGTTGCTGGAGGTCGCACGGGATGGGGCCCGGCTACGGCTGCAACTGCAACGCGAAGCCGTTCGTCAATGAGCCCGCGCCCACCGCCGTGCGCGTCGCGATTCAACCCTTGTGCTCGGAATCCAATCGATCTTGCGGCTCTGAGCGGTCCCCGGGCGCAAACATGAACAGCAAGGGGATCGTGCCCATCGCGACCAGCAGGGTGGCGAGGATCTTGGCGAGCGTGACCAGTCCGGGTTCCATGAGGTGCGCGACGATAACCTTTGGTGGATCGAGCGCAAGCGCTACGACGCCGCCTCGGGTCGCGCGGGCCGCTGACGTCTGCCGGCCGCCCGACTGGCGCGCTCCTTGCATCCAGTCTGCGCATGCTCGCACTCCAGTGGGCCTCAGGCCACCCGGCCGAGGCGAAAATAACCCGCATCTTGCTCGTGGATGATGAGCCGGGCATTATTCGCAGCCTGCGGCGGGCCTTCTCGCAGCTGCGCCCGGCGTGGCGAGTAGACGTGGCACAAAGCGGCGCTGTTGCACTCCGCCACCTGGCGTCCGCTGACTACGATGCCCTGGTGACCGACCTGGAGATGCCTGGAATCAGCGGCTTCGAGCTACTGGCGCGGGTCCAGCAACTGTACCCGACCATCAAACGGGTCATCCACTCCTCCCGTCCAGCAGCAGAGAACGACGCGACCAGCGACGCCGCCCAGGCGGTGTTCACGAAACCTGCCCTACCCGGCGCGCTGGTCGAACGTATCGAAAGGCTGCTCGGCTTACAGCCGTCCGCTTCGGTACAGGCGTCCGCTTGAGCGGGAGCCGCAGCGCTCACTCGAACGATCGCTCAGCCGTGCCGCTGGCGGTGCTCTGTCTGCAAGAGCTTGGCAATGGTGGCAAGCTGCAGGTTGCTGGTGCCTTCGTAGATCTTACCGATCTTGGCATCGCGATAGAACTTCTCGACCGGGTAGTCGCGCGTGAAGCCGACGCCCCCCAGGAACTCGACGCACTGTGAGGCGGTCCGCTCCGCCACC
>DASQDA010000510.1:0-8449 GCA_035634435.1 Polyangiaceae bacterium | reverse complement strand
GAACCTTCTGCTCGTGGGGCCACGCGACGGAGGTGTCGAGATGTTGCTCGGCGCACTGGTCGCCGCGCTACCCGAGGGCGAGGCGATGTTCGCGGGGCCCTTCGAGCCCGCGTCGGCGCGGCCGGGCCAGCGGCTGTCGCTCGATGGCCCCGAGGATATGAAGGCGCTGCTCGTCGCCTCGCAGGCCCCCCTACTGCGGCTCGTGGTGGAGCTCGGCAGCCCCGGCGCGACCGAGGCCGTTGTCAGCGCGATCGGCGATGGCAGCGACGGGGTGATCGCCGTGCGCTCGGCCAGCGCCGTGCGCCGCGGTTTGTTGCGCCTGGCAGCCGAGGTGGGCGCGCCTTCCATCGGGGCCGCCCGGGCGCTCGTCGCGGGTGCCTTCGAGGTGGTCATCGAAGTCGCGCGCCTACGCGATGATCGGCATCGCGTGCTGCGCGTCGCAGAGCTGATCGGCGCCAACGACGCCGACTTCGAGCTCGCCGACGTGTTCACGTTCGTGATGGACCGAACCGCCGCCGGGGGCATGATCGAAGGTAGCTTCGTGCCAGCCGGCGCCGTCCCCGCAGTGGTCGACCTGATCCGCTCGCGGGGGGCTTCCCTCGACAGCTCCTTGTTCGCCCGGCCCCCGTCGCGTTGAGCTTGCGGGGGCTCACGCTCGTCGCGGCCCCAGGACATGCTGGGGCGTTTGAGGACACTAGATGTCTGCGCCCGGCTGTTTGGCGTTGGCCAGGCGACGTCCCATCATCCGCCGCTTGAGAGGGCTCAGCTTGTCGATCATCAACACACCATTGAGGTGATCGAGCTCATGCTGGATGGCGACCGCGAGCAGACCGTCGGCCTCTATCTCGAAGCTCTTGCCGGTGCGGTCGAGCGCACGTACGCGCACGTGCTCGGCGCGTTTGATCTCTTCGTTCACGCCCGGAAACGAGAGGCAACCCTCGTTCCAAATTTGAACGCCGTCCGCCTCGATGACCTCCGCATTGATGAAGACGCGCAGGTCGCTGGGCTCGTCCTCACCCGCGCAGTCGACCACGAAGACCCGATGGTTGACGCCAATCTGCGTTGCAGCCAGCCCACAGCCGCTCGATGCATACATGGTTTCCGCCATGTCATCGACCAAGGCCTGAATTTCGGGCGTGACACTTGCGACCGGCTGAGCCACTTCGCGTAGCCGCGGATCGGGGTATTTCAGAATTTCGCGCGTCGCCATGACCGAGCGAATCTAACACCGGCCCCAAGGCCCCGCAACGCGGCGGCCGCGGTCAAGGGCCGCCGATGCGTCCGAACGTCTGCGGGTAGAGGAGGGGACCCCACACGTACGCGTCGGTGCCACACAGCTCCCAGCGGGGCGGATCGATATGGGGCGCATCGGCAGGGTTCTCCGGGCCCGCCCAATCCACTGCCCCTGGACGCCCGCGCGGACCCAGCAACCGGGGAGCCATGAAGACGTGAAGCTCGTCCACCAAGCCGTGCGCCATCAAACTGCCGGCAAGCTCGGCGCCGCCTTCACAAAGCACGCTCACCACCTCACGTGCCGCGAGCTCGTGCAGCACCGCGATCGTGTCGCACCGGCCTTCAGCTGTGGCTGGAACGCGAATCACGCGCACGCCGGCCGCCTCGAGAGCCTCTTCGGCCGCGCGCGAAGCCTGGAACGTCGTCACCACGCAGGTGGGCACCTGCGCTGAGGTCTGAACGACCTGGCTGCCGAGCGAGAGGCGCAGCTTGCTATCCACGATGACGCGCGCAGGGCTGCGCCCGGGCACGTCCCGCACCGTGAGCCTGGGGTCGTCCGCGAAGATGGTGTTGATGCCGACGAGCACCGCGTCGTGCTGTGCTCGAAGCCCTTGGACGCGCAAGCGAGACTCGGGGCACGTGATCCACTTGGAAGCGCCGCTGCGGGTGGCGATGCGGCCGTCGAGCGAGAGCGCCAGCTTCAACGTGAGGTAGCTGGTGTTGTGCGTGATGAACTTGGTCCACGGCTTCAAGAGCTCGCGGGCTTGAGGCTCGAGCACGCCTTCGATTACCTCGATGCCCGCTGCGCGCAGTCTCTCGAGCCCGCCGCCTTGCACGCGCGGGTTCGGATCGCGCGTTGCCACCACCACGCGCCGGACCCCCGCCGCGATGATGGCGTCGACGCAAGGTGGAGTGCGGCCCTCGTGGTTGCAGGGCTCGAGGGTGACATAGAGCGTGCTGCCAGCGGCTCGTGGCCCCGCGAGCTTGAGGGCGGCGACTTCTGCGTGGTCCTCGCCGGCTGCTGCATGGAAGGCCTCGCTGATCACGTGCTCGCCATCGCTGACGAGCGAGCCGACGTGCGGGTTGGGCGAGGGGTCACCGCGGCGTGCGAGCTCGATCGCATGCGCCATCAACTTGCCGTCGATGTCTGACATCACGTCCCTCGCCCAGCGGGTGAGCTCACTCTTGCCCTCGCGAGCGGACGAGCTTGCCCATCTCGACGATGAACTCGTCGATATCCCGGAAGGATCGATAGACGCTGGCGAAGCGCACGTAGGCAACCTCGTCGAGCTGCTTCAGGCGCTGCATCACGCGCTCACCGATCACCAGGGACGGAACTTCCTTTTCACCGCTTTCGCCGAGCTCGCGCTCCAGCGCGGCCGCATGCTCTTCGAGAGCGTCGGCGCTGACGGGGCGTTTGCTGCAGGCGATGCGCAAGCTGCGCAGAACCTTGTCGCGCTCGAACGGCTCGCGTTGGCCGTCCTTTTTCACGACGACGGGAAGCTGGTGTTCCACCCGCTCGTAGGTCGTGAACCGCCGCTGGCAGGCATCGCACGCGCGGCGACGCCAGGTTACCGTGCCGCCCGCAACCAGACGCGAATCGACGACACGGCTGTCCATCTCACGACAGTATGGACATTGCATCGCAGAGTGGATCCTTTGACAGGCTCGGCGCCCTTCGCGAGGAGGTCGCTCAGCCCTCGAAGGCCGAGAAAATCAAGGTGGCGTTGGTGCCGCCGAAGCCAAAGGAGTTCGACATGGTGAGCCGCAGCCTGCGTTCGCGCGCGACGAGCGGGACGAAGTCGAGCAGGTTGTCGGGTTCCGGATCCTCGAGATTGATGGTCGGCGGGATGACGTGAGTCTCCAGCGCCTTGAGGCAGACGGCGGCTTCCACGGCGCCCGCCGCGCCCAGCAGGTGACCCATCATCGATTTGGTCGAGCTGACCCATAGCTTCTTGTCCGTCGCGTGCGAACCGAACACCTCGGCAATGGCCTTGGCTTCCTCCGAATCACCCGCTGGCGTCGAGGTCCCGTGGGCGTTGATGTAGTCGATGCGGTCGGCCGCGACGCCTGCGTCCTTGAGGGCCAGGCGCATCGCGCGCGCACCACCGGCGCCGTTGGGCGACGGCTTGGTGATGTGATGCGCGTCACTCGTGGCACCGTAGCCGACGAGCTCCGCAAGGATCTTGGCGCCGCGCTTGCGCGCTCGCGTGAGCGTCTCCAGAACCAGCGTCCCGGCGCCCTCGCCGCAAACGAAGCCATCGCGCCCCCTGTCCCAGGGTCGGCTTGCGCGCTCGGGCTCGTCGTTGCGCCGGCTGAGCGCGAACATGGCACTGAAGCCACCAATGCCGATGGGAGTGATGGTGGCCTCGGCACCACCGGCGATCATCACTTCGGAGTCGCCCCGCTGCATCCAGCGCAGCGCCTCACCAATGGCGTGGCCGCTCGATGAGCAAGCGCTCGTATGCGCCAGGCTCGGCCCACGAAAACCAAAAGCAATCGAGACCTGGCCCGCCGCCATGTTGGCGATCAGCGATGGAATGAAATAGGGGCTCACCTTGCCGGGACCGCGCTCGGCGAGCGTCAACGTGCAGCGCTCCAGGTTCTCGAGGCCGCCCAGACCCACACCGATGAAGACCCCGGCGCGGTCGCGCTCCTCTTCCGTGAGGTCGAGCTGCGCCTGATCGAGGGCCATGCGCGTAGCCGCCATGGCAAACGGGATGAAGCGAGAGACCTCTTTGAGCTTCTTCCGCTCCATGAACACCGTCGGGTCGAAGTTCTTCACCTCCGCGGCGATCCGCGTCGTGTACTCCGGCCCTGCTGGAAATAGCGTGATGGGCCCGACGCCGCTCTCGCCCTTGACGAGCGACTGCCACGTCTGCTCCGTGCCGATACCGTTGGGCGTAACGAGCCCAATGCCAGTGACTACGACGCGCTCCATGTCATTTCCTCAGGCCTCGACACGGCCCCGATGCGGGACATCACACCCTGTAAGTCCCCGAGCCGGTCTCGACCAGTCTACCGGCTCCCGCCAGCATCAACCCGGAACGTGTTCCGGGCCGATGTTCCAGCGTACACTCGGTCCGATTCTGCGGCGAATCCGCGCCTCGGCTCGAGCCCTCTTGGGGACTGTGGGGGTTGTGATGTTGGATGAGAGTGGGCCGGCCGAGGCGGCTGCAAGCGGGACGTGCGAGCGCTCCGCGGCTCAGCTGTTCAGGTGCTTCTCGATGTAATCGACCGCGTCCTGCACGGAGCGGATCTTTTCGGTGTCTTCGTCCGGGATATCGATTTCGAACGCCTCCTCGAAGGCGAGTACGAGTTCGACCAATCCAAGCGAATCAGCACCCAGATCGTCGATGAACGTGGACTCTGGTTTGATGTCCTTCTCATCGACGTCAAGCTGCTCTTTGATGATTCGCTTCACTTCGGCCGTGATGTCGCGACCTTCCGCCATGGTGCTTCTCCAGGGGCGCCTCTACCAAAGAGACGCGTTCCTTGCTATGCGTTTTTTTGTTTTCAAGGGAGAATCCCGTGAAATTACATGTACATACCACCGTTCACGCGCAAGGCGTGGCCGGTGATGTAGCTGGCTTCATTCGAAGCGAGGAAGGTGACGGCTGCTGCAATCTCCAGCGCCGTGCCCGTGCGGCCGAGCGGGATCGAGCTTGCGATCGCGGCCTTCTGCTGTTCCGTGAGGTTGGCTGTCATGTCGGTGTCCACGAGGCCGGGCGTGACCGCGTTGACGGTGATGTTGCGGGAAGCGTACTCGCGCGCGATCGATTTCGTCACGCCGATGAGGGCCGCTTTGGACGCGCTATACGCCGTCTGCCCCGCGTTGCCCATCTCCCCGACCACGCTCGAGACGAAGATGATCCGGCCGACCTTGGCGCGCATCATGACTTTGACGGCGGCGCGGGCCGACGCGACGGCACCCTTCAGGTTCACGCTCAGGGTGCGGTCGAAGTCGTCCTCGTTCAGCCGCAGCAGCAGTCCATCGATGGAAACTCCGGCATTGGCTACCAGGATGTCCAGTCGGCCAAGCCGCTTGGCTACCTCCGCAATGGTCTGCTCCGCCTCGACGGGCAGAGAGACGTCCAGCCGCACTGCTTCGGCCTTGCCGCCTCGTTCGATGATGGCGGTGACTGCCGCGCTCGCAGCAGCCTCACCGCTCACGTATCCGAGCACCACGTGCGCACCCTGACTGGCCAGCGCTTCGCCGACGGCTCTGCCAATGCCGCGCGAGCCTCCCGTGATGATAGCGACTTTGCCGTTCAGCTCGAACATGGATGGGTCTTCCTGCGGCGAGGCACACAGGAGCGGCCGTGTGTAGCACGGCTCCCCTGGCTGACGGCAACTGGCAGAGAATTTCGCAGTTCTACGACGCGGCGCGGCGTAACGGCTGCGTGAACCTGCACTGAGGCCAGCTCCGCTCGACAGCGGCGGCTGGCGTGGGGAGCACTAGCCCAAAAACTCTGCAATTGCGGCCACTCCAGCGGGGTCAGAGACGTTGAGGACGGCGATTCGCTTGTCGATGCGCTTGGCGAGGCCCGCCAATACCTTGCCGGGACCGATCTCCAGTGCGTGTGTCACGCCAGCTTCGGCCATGAGGCTGACGCTTTGCTCCCAGAGCACCGGCCGATCGATCTGCCGCACGAGCAGCTCGCGAACGCGATCCGCATCGCGGTTCGGCTCGCCCGTGACATTGGCCACGATCGGAAAAGTGAGCTCCGCGACTGCAATGTCGCCAAGGGCTGCTTCCACGCGAACGGCCGCCGGTGCCATCAAGGAGCAATGGAACGGCGCGCTCACGTTGAGCAAGATCGCCTTCAGCTTGCGCTCGGGTGCCAGCTCCGCTGCTCGCCGCACCGCCGAGCGGCTGCCCGAGATCACGACCTGACCTGGGGCATTGAAGTTTGCGGGCTCGAGCACGCCCTCTCCGCGGGCGGCAGCACACAGCTCGGCGACGGCAGAACGATCACCGCCGACGATGGCAGCCATGGCGCCCTCTCCCTCGGGCACCGCCTGTTGCATCGCTCTTCCCCGCAGCTCCACCAAGCGTACCGCGTCGTGAAGGGCCAGGGCGCCCGCAGCCACCAGCGCGCTGTACTCTCCGAGCGAATGACCCGCGGCATAGTCTGGCGGCGACAGGGCTGGGTACTGCTCGCGGATTGCCGCCACGATGGCGCTGCTCGTGGCAACCAGGGCAGGCTGCGTGTTGTACGTGAGCGTCAGCTCCTCGCTCGGGCCATCGAAGCAAAGCTGTGATAGCGGACGCTCCAGCGCCGCGTCTGCCTGAGCGAAGACGCCACGCGCAGCAGCGGAAGCGTCGAACAGCGAACGGCCCATGCCGACCTGCTGACTGCCTTGACCAGGGAAAAGCCACGCGATTTTCACGGCGCGGCCTCGTTACTCCAATCTTTCGTCGCTGCCTACCTTGCTGCGGCGGAAATCGACCGACGCGAGGCGTTACCGGGCTCGCGTGGCGTCGAGTCTATAGGCGAATCAGCGCGCTACCCCACGACACACCTGCACCCAGCGCGCACATCAAAACGGTGTCCCCGCGTTGAACGCGTCCGTCCCGGATGGCCTCGTCGAGCGCGAGTGGAATCGAGGCACTCGATGTGTTGCCGTAGCGCTCGATGTTGAGCACATAACGCTCGAGCGGGATGTCCAGCCGTTGCGCCACCTGCAAGATGATGCGCTGGTTTGCCTGGTGTGGAACTACCCAACGAACATCGGAAGCACTGAGCCCTGCCGCGCTCAGCGCTGAGAGCGAGGCTCGCGTCAGGTTTTTCACCGCTACCTTGAAGATATCCTGGCCGTTCATCACGACCTTGTCGCGCTTGCTGGCGATGGCCTCGGCCGTGACCCGCTCCTTGCTGCCTCCCGCCGGGATGCATAGCGAGGCGACCAAGCTCGAGTCCGTGTACAGCTTGGTCGAGAGCACGCCTCGCCCATCGCCGAGCGCCGGGCCCAGCACCGCAGCGCCGGCGCCGTCCCCGAACAAGACGCAGGTCGTGCGATCTTCCCAATCGAGAATGCGGCTGAGGAGCTCCGCGCCGATGATCAACACGTGCCGGTGCATGCCGGAACGGATGAATTGATCCGCGATCGACAGTGCGTAAAGGAAGCCGGCACAGGCCGCGGACACGTCGAAGGCAGGAATGTCCGTCACCCCTAGCTTCTTCTGCACGAAGGCCGCGCACGCGGGCATCGGCATGTCGCCCGTGACGGTGCCAACGATGATCATGTCGAGATCTTTGGGCTCGAGCCCCGCCATCTCCAGCGCACGCACGGCAGCCATCACGGCCATGTCGCTCGTGGTTTGCTCGGGCGCGGCAATTCGGCGTTCACGAATGCCGGTGCGCTCGCTGATCCATTGGTCGGAGGTGTCGACCAGCTTCTCCAGCTCCGCGTTCGTCAGCACGCGCGGAGGGGTGTAAGCGCCCGTGCCGACAATGCGACTCCGCGGCACGTGATCGAGGGCCATGGCTACCCGTTACAGGCCTGAGACGATGCCGTCACGCGAAAATTGGTTGAACCAAAGCGCCGACGAGCCGGCGTGGAGCGACGCGCTGCGTCAGCGGTAGCACTGGCGGTCAACCCGGCCAGGCCGGGGGAGCGCTTCAGCTCTCGGCTTTGTTCTTGATGGCCGCTTTACCCTTGTAGAACCCGCAAGATGGGCACACGCGGTGCGGAACCATGGGAGCCGAGCAGTTGGTGCACGGAACGATATTGGGCGCGACCACCTTGTCGTGGTTGGCGCGGCGCATGTTGCGCTTGCTGCTGCTCAGTCGGCGTTTCGGTACAGCCATGGGCTCTAGTCCTTTTTCTGTTCACGGAGCCGGCTGGCGATGGCGGCCAGCGGCAAAAGTCTGGGGTCTACCCGTGCCGGAGTGTCTTCGGCCGGAGGAGAGGGCGGAGCGATAGCCAGGGTTGGCGCCGAAGGCAAGTCGTAACGGCGTGGGTAGAGCGGAAGCTCGAGCAGGATGAAGTCCCGCACGAAGGTGTCGAGCACCACCTTGTCGCCCTCGAAGGTGTCCTGTGCGGCGTCGGTCGTGCTGAGCTCGATGGCGTCTTCCCAGGCTTCCGAGCGCGTGCGCGGCTTGCCTTTTCGCGCCGGCGCGGCTTCCCCGGCCGGGCTGGGCACGGCCCGCAGGCGCCCCTTGCCGGTCGCCCGCGGCGGGGTGGGTGCGGAGGGCGCGGGCCTCAGCAT
>DASQDA010000509.1:0-2479 GCA_035634435.1 Polyangiaceae bacterium | reverse complement strand
GGCCGTTCGACTGCAGCCAGTGCTGTCGAGCCGCGCCTGGCTCACGCTGGCATTGGTCACGCTGGTGGCTTGCGGCGCCGTGCCGCTTTTGAATCAGCTGCCCGCCGAGAGCTCGTCGCTCTACGTTCCCGACTACCTTGTGACCTTGCTCGGCAAGTTCTTCTGCTACGCCATCGTGGCGGTCGCCATGGACCTGTTATGGGGGTATGCGGGCATCCTGAGCTTGGGGCATGGCGTGTTCTTCGCCCTGGGCGGCTACGCGATGGGAATGTATCTGATGCTGTCGATCGGCGAGTCCGGCGTCTATCGCAGCAAGCTCCCGGACTTCATGGTATTCCTCGACTGGAAGGCGTTGCCGTGGTTCTGGAGGCCCTTCGACAGCTTCGGCCTTTCGCTGCTGGCCGTCGTGCTCGCGCCGGCGCTGCTCGCCTACGCCTTCGGATTCTTCGCCTTCCGTTCGCGGATCCGAGGCGTCTACTTCTCCATCATCACGCAGGCGCTCACCTACGCAATGATGTTGCTGTTCTTCCGCAACGAGACGGGTTTCGGCGGCAACAATGGCCTGACCAACTTCAAACACATCTACGGCTACCCCTTGCACGAGTCGAGCACGAAGCTCGGTCTGTACGTGTTCTCTGCGGCGGGTTTGTGCGGCGCGTACTTGCTGGCCAAGTACGTGACCACCTCGAAAGCGGGTCGCGTCCTGCGCGCGGTGCGCGACGAGGAGAGCCGGGTGATGTTTCTCGGCTACAACCCCGTCAAGTTCAAGCTGTTCGTCTATACGCTGTCAGCCGGCATCTGCGGGGTAGCAGGGGCGCTCTACGTGCCTCAGGTCGGCATCATCAATCCGGGCGAGTTTCAGCCGTCCAACTCCATCGAGATGGCCATCTGGGTGGCGGTCGGAGGGCGCGGTAGTTTGATCGGCGCGCCGCTCGGGGCCTTCCTGGTCAACGGCGCGAAGAGCTGGTTCACGGTAGCCATACCCGAGCTCTGGCTCTACATCCTGGGCGCGCTGTTCGTGGCGGTGACACTGTTCTTCCCGCGCGGGCTCGTCGGCGTGCTCAATCGGGGGCGCTCATGAACATCGCTGAAGAGCCACTGGCCGCTGACGCGCTGCCGAGAGCTGACGCAAATGCCCGCGTCGAGCCGAGCTCCGCGCCTGCGTCGCCCCGAGCACGCCGGCGCGCGAGCTCGGGCATCAGCTGGCTGCCGCGTCGTCGCGAGGTGGAGCAGAGCCGCTACGACGCCCTCACCATGGGCCGCAAGGCGTTGCTCTGTGTCGACGGCATCAGCGTGAGCTTCGACGGATTCAAGGCGCTCAACGACCTGACCCTGGTGCTCGATGAGGGTGAGCTGCGTTGCATCATCGGCCCGAATGGCGCTGGCAAGACCACGCTGATGGACGTCATCACGGGCAAGACGAAGCCCGACGCCGGATCGGTCTTCCTGGTCGGAGACACGACCGATCTCACCCAGCTCAACGAGTCCGAGATCGCCCAGCGCGGAGTGTGTCGCAAGTTTCAGCGACCCACGGTGTTCCAGGGCCACACCGTCTTCGAAAACCTGGAGCTGGCCTTGCCAGCCAACAAGAGCGTCTTCCACAGCCTCTTCGCGCGCCTCACGCAGAGCGACAGGCTCACCCTGGAAAAGACGCTCGAAACCATCGGCCTGAAGGAACAAGCCCACACACGCGCTGGGCTGCTGTCACACGGCCAGAAGCAATGGCTGGAGATTGGCATGCTGCTGGCGCAAGATCCGCGCGTGTTGCTGGTCGACGAGCCAGTAGCTGGCATGACGCACCAGGAGACGGAGCACACGGCGGAGCTCCTGGTGTCGCTCGCCGGGGAGCGAACCGTGGTGGTGGTGGAGCACGATATGGAGTTCGTGCGCAGCATCGCGCGTACGGTGACGGTACTGCACGAAGGCAGCGTTCTCGCCGAGGGCAGCATGGACAAGGTTCAAGCCGATCCGCGGGTGATCGAGGTTTATCTCGGGGAAAGCTGATGCTCGACGTCACCAAGCTGAATCAGTTTTATGGAGAGAGCCATACATTGTGGGACCTGGATCTCGAGGTACCCGAAGGCTCCTGCACCTGTTTGATGGGCCGCAACGGCGTCGGTAAGACCACGTTGTTGAAGTCAGTGATGGGCGTGTTGCCGGTGCGCTCGGGCGCCATCCGCTTCTCCGGTGAAGATCTGGCGCGCTCGCCGGCCGAGCTCCGTGCACGGCGCGGGATCGGCTACGTCCCCCAAGGACGCGAGGTCTTCGGTCAGCTCACGGTCCACGAGAACCTACGCACCGGGCTCGCGGCGCGTCGCGACGGCGCCACGGAGGTGCCTGCGCGCATCTTCGAGTTGTTCCCGGTGCTCAAGAGCATGCTGCACCGACGCGGCGGTGACCTCTCGGGGGGCCAGCAGCAGCAGCTTGCCATGGGTCGCGCGCTCGCGCTGGATCCCAAGCTGCTGATCCTGGATGAGCC
>DASQDA010000508.1:0-3942 GCA_035634435.1 Polyangiaceae bacterium | reverse complement strand
CGGCGCGCGCGCCTTGCTCGTGGCGCGCGACGGGGGGGAGGCGAAGGTCCCCGTGGTGCGCGTGGCCTCCACGCCGCGCGCGCTCGGGTTGCTGGCGGCGGAGCATCGCCGGCGCTGGAGCGGTCGCCTGGTGGCGGTCGCGGGCTCGGCTGGCAAGACCACCACACGCAGCACGATCGCGGCTGCGCTCGACGCTCGAGCGCCGGGTGCCGTGCACTTCGTGCATGGGAACCTCAACAACCGCATCGGCGTGCCGCTGGTGCTGCTGGGCCTCGGAGCGCAGCACGCCTACGCTGTCGTGGAGGTCGGCACCAACACGACGGGCGAGGTCGCCGAGCTCTCGGCGTTGGCGGCCCCCGACGCGGGCGTTCTCACGTTGGTGGGTCTCGAGCACACGGCTGGGCTCGGGTCCCTCGATGCGATCGAGCGCGAGGAGGGAAGCCTCTTCGCCCATGTCGCGAGTGGCGGCCTGGCCGTGGGCAACGCGGATGACGAGCGCGTGCTGCGGCAGCTCGAGCGCGCGCCCGCTTCCTTGTTGCGCAGGACGTACGGCTTTGCGGCAAGCGCTGACTACCGTGTCCTCGCACGAGCGCTGGTCGATCAGGGGCGCAGTCGCATTCAGCTTGGGCGACCCGCGCAACCACCGCTGCAGCTCGACTGTCCGCTGCTCGGCAAGGCGGGCGCGAGCGCCCTCGCCGGCGCCGTGCTCGTGGCCGAGCTTCTGACCGGCAGCAGCCTGGATCGCGACGCTCTGGAAGCGGCCTTCACGCGCGTGGGGGTCGGTGAGCCAGGCCGGCTCAGCATCGTGAGCCTCGCCAATGGCGCGCTCATCATCGACGATAGCTACAACTCGAACCCGGCGAGCCTCGCAAGCTCCGTCGCGGCAGCGGCCGAGCTCGCGCGGGATCGGGGCTCTCGCTTGCTCCTGGCACTCGGGGAAATGCGCGAGCTGGGCGACGACTCGCCTCGCTTGCACCGGGACGCGAGCGCCGCGCTACTCGACGTTCCGGCTGCGTGGGTCGTCGCCATCGGCGGCGATGCGCGCTGGTTTTTGGAGCCGTTCGAACGGCCCGGGGTCGAGACCCGCTTCGTTCCCGACGCTGGTGCCGCAGCCCGCCTGCTGCAGCAGCTGCTCCAGCCCAGCGACGTGCTGCTCGTCAAGGCCTCGCGCGGTGTGCGCGCCGAGCGCATCGTGGAAGCCTGTCTCCAGCACTTCGGGAGAGCCGATTGATCTACGACCTGCTCTACCCATTGAGTCAGGAGTTCGGCTGGGCAAGCTCGTTGAACGTGCTTCGCTACACGCCGTTCCGCGCCATCATGGCGACGCTCACGGCCATGCTGATGAGCTTCCTCGTGGCGCCTTGGTTCATCAAGAAGCTGCGCGGCAAACAGATCAGCCAGATCATCCGTGAGGAAGGCCCCGCTTCGCACTTTTCCAAGCGTGGCACCCCGACCATGGGTGGCGCGCTCATCCTTGCCTCACTGCTCGTTCCCACCGTTCTGTGGGCAGACGTCACCAATGTCTTCGTGGTGGCCACCACCGCCGTGACGGCTGGCTACGGGCTGGTCGGCTACATCGACGATCGGCTCAAGATCGAGGGCAGCAATACACGCGGGCTGCCCGGGCGCTACAAGCTGCTGGGACAGTTCACCATCGGCGGCTTCGCCATGGCCTACTTGTTCCTCAACGAGCCCGCGCTGCCCACCGCCTGGTTGGAGATCCGCACGCGGCTGGCGATTCCATTCCTCGCGTTCAGCAAGCACCCCATCGAGCTGCCGGTGGTCGTCTACATGGTGTTCGCCGTGTTCGTGGTGGTGGCGATGAGCAACGCCGTCAACCTCACCGACGGCCTGGACGGGCTCGCGATTGGCCCGGTGATGATCAACGCGGGCACGTACCTCGTCTGGGCCTACATCGCCGGCGCAGTGCTATTTGGGCGTCCGCTGTCGGGGTACCTGGACGTAGCAGGCATCCCCGAGATGGCGGAGCTCAGCGTTTATGCGGCGGCCATGATTGGCGCGGGCGTGGGCTTTCTTTGGTACAATACCTATCCCGCTCAGGTCTTCATGGGCGACGTCGGCTCGCTCGCGCTTGGTGGCGGCCTCGGCATGCTGGCGGTGCTGACGAAGACCGAGCTTCTGAGCCTCATCCTCGGCGGCGTCTTCGTGGTCGAGATGGTGAGCGTCGTGGCTCAGGTGGTCTCGTTTCGTCTGTTCCGCAAGCGCGTCTTTCTGATGGCGCCCATTCACCACCACTTCGAGAAGAAGGGTTGGCCGGAGCCGCGCATCATCGTTCGCTTCTGGATCATCTCCATCCTGCTTTCCCTGGTTGCTCTCTCCTCACTGAAGCTGCGCTGACCATGCTCCACAATCAGCAAGTCATCGTCGTTGGGCTCGGCAAGAGCGGGACCTCGGCCGCCAAGCTTTGCTTGGCGCTCGGGGCCAAGGTGCTGGGAACGGACGCCATGCCGCTCGCGCAGCTCGGCGACGCGGTGCGTTCGCTCGGAATCCCCATCGTTGCGGGGGGGCATGACGGTGTGCGCTTCGAGGAGGCGGACTGCGTCGTGGTCTCGCCAGGGGTGCCAACGTTGCCGGAGCTTGCGCGGGCCGAATCGCGGGGTGTGCTGGTCATCGGTGAGCTCGAGCTCGCCGCTCGCAACCTGAGGGCGCCCATCGTTGCGGTGGGCGGCACCAACGGCAAGAGCACGACCACCACCTTGGTGGGCGACCTGCTCGAGCCCTCCGCTGGCAAGGGCAAGGTGTTCGTCGGCGGCAACCTGGGCACCCCGGCTTGCGAGGCGGCGCTGATGGGCGGCTTCGACACGGTCGTCTTCGAAGTGTCCAGCTTCCAGCTGGAGCGCGCCCCGAGCTTCAAGCCGCGCGTCAGCGTGCTCTTGAACGTCAGCGAGGATCACCTCGACCGCTATCCGAACCTTGCTGCGTACGCGCACGCCAAAGGCAACGCTTTTGCCCAGCAGACGCTCGACGATGTCGCGATCTACCCGATGGGAGACGTCGAGTGTGAGCGTCAGGCGCGCCGCGGTCGCGGCCGCCGCCTGACGTTTGGCGGGCGTGGGGCTGATTACGCTCTCGATGGCACCACCATCGTAGAGCAGAGCACGGGGGAGCGTTTCGAGCTCGGCGACTCGCGCCTCTTCGGCCGACACAACCACCTGAATGCGGCTGCAGCCATCGCCACAGCACGCGCGCTCGGTGTCGCCGCTGACAGTGTCCGCTCCAGTCTGCGCGCTTTCACGCCTTTACCGCATCGCATGGCGCTCGCGGGTGAGGTGGCTGGAGTGCGCTTTTACGACGATTCGAAGGGCACCAACGTGGGTGCTTCCGTCACCGCACTGCTCGGCCTGGCCGAACCGCGCGGTGTGTTGATCGCCGGCGGGCGCGACAAGTTGGGCTCCTATGAGCCCCTGGTCGCCGCCTTGCAGCAAAAGGGACGAGCGGCGGTGCTCATCGGCGAGGCGGCAGAGCGCATCGCCGAGGCCATCGGTGATCGTCTGCCCGTGGTGCGTGCGACCAGCATGCAGCAGGCGGTTCGGGCTGGGTTCGAGCTCGCGGAGCCAGGCGACGCGGTCCTGCTCAGCCCCGCTTGCTCGAGCTTCGACATGTTTCGCGACTATGCCGATCGTGGCGACCGCTTCGTTGCGGAGGTGTCGGAGCTGCGCAGCACTCGGAAAGGGGAGGGAGCATGAAGGTCATCGTCAGCCTGAGGAGCGCGTTCGCCCACCGCGGCCCCAGCGATGTCGTCCTGGCAGCGGTGGTGGTCGCGCTACTCGGCTTTGGCGTGGTGATGGTCTACAGCGCCAGCGTCATCGAGGCGACCACCGTCTTTCGCGACCCCCAGTACTTCCTGAAGCGGCAAGCCATCTTCGTGCTGGCAGCTCTGTTCACAGTCTTTTTCGTGTCACGCATCGACTACCGGCGCTT
>DASQDA010000507.1:0-3069 GCA_035634435.1 Polyangiaceae bacterium | reverse complement strand
GACGTCTTGTCGTCCGCCGACGCCCCCCGCCTGGCCGAGCTCGACCCAAGCGAGGAGCGCTCTGCAGTCTTGCAGTCGTTCGTCGAGACCTTCTCTGCTCGTGGTGGCGCGCCGCTCGATCCGCTGCCCCACGGCTTGCTGGAGCAAGTGCGCGTGGGCCTCGCCTCGCTGACGTCGTCGCCGCGGCTGAGCACTCCGTGGCTGTGGGACATCAACGGCGCCACTCAGCTCGTCTACGGGCTAGTGTTCGAACGAACGCTCAACCCTTGAGCACCAGGCGGGAGGTGGCCGGAACGGCCGGAGCGGCGCCCGCTCGGCTCCCGTCGGTTTACGGCTGCGCGCGTTCGTAGTGCAGTCCGACGACACCGCTCGGATACGGCGTCACGGCTTTGAGGGTGAATGCCGCGTGAAGGCGATCGGGAAGCACGCGCTTCCCGCCACCCGGGATCACGGGATAGAGCAGAAGATGCAGCTCGTCCACGAGGTCATGCTCCAGCAACAGGTGCACGAGCTGGTGGCTCCCATCGGTGATGATGCTCTTGCCTTGAGCGGCCTTGAGCTTTCGAACGGCTTCCACGACGTCGTCACGGATGATGGTGGTGTTGCGCCAGGCCGGTCGCTCGAGGGTCTTGGACACGACGTACTTGGCTGGTGCGTTCATCATGTCGCCGAAGTAGTCGCCGGGCGCCATCGGCTCGAAGGCGTTGGCATGAATGAGGTAGGTCTTTCGCCCGAGCAGGAACGTATCGACGTCTTCCATGAGAGCGGCGAATGAGCTGCCGATGTCGTCATGCCAGTACGGCAGAGTCCAGCCGCCGTGCCGAAAACCGCCTTCGGTGTCCTCCTCGACGCTGCCTGGCGCCTGCATGATGCCGTCCAGTGAAACGAACTCTGAAACGATGAGCTTGCGCATGTGGGTGCCTTTTCTCCGTGGCTCGGGCTTGCCTGCTGCCGGCCTCTTGTCGGCGACGAACGATGCCTCGTCGGATCGACCAAGGCGCGCCCCTTTTCGCTCTCTCAAGGTTTTCGTGGCGCCAAGCTCGTCGGCTGGCCGACAGGCTTACGGGGCAGTGCCGCGCCAGGACGAAGCCCCGGGCTGCCTCGCCTGGCGCGCGTGATCTGATTCGAGCGAGCCAGACTATGGCGCGCAGACGCCGTAGTCGACAGCTTGAGCCGTGCAGATGCCGCCCCCGCTGCACGGTTGGTCGAGCTGTTCGATGGGGCAGAGTGACGCGCAGAGCGCCCCAGCGCCGAAGTCGAAGCAGGAAGTGTTGCTCGTGCAATCGTGCGGGCTTTCGCAGGGCTCACCTTGCGCCACCGGACCTTCGGGGATGCAGGCGAGCGGTGCACCGGTAAGCTCGCTCGGAGCGCACCAGGTCCCCGTCTCGCAGTCGCTGCCGAGCACACGGCAACTCGGCTGGTTTTCCGTCACGCTGACGCCCACGACGAGCTGACCGGCTCCCACCGTCACGATTTGGCCGTCTGTCTCGAACTGGAAGGTGAGTGTCGTGGTCGTCTGGTTGAAGATCGAAAAAGGCTGAGAATCGCTCGACAGGAGGTTGGCGGAAACTGGCACGAAGTGGCCAGCACCATCATCGCGCTCGAGCCACCAGCTATATAGAACGGCGGAGTACACGCCCGTTGGTAGGGTCAACTCGAAGACGTCCGTCTCTTCGGTGAGATCGATATAGGTAAAGACAGGCCCGGAAGCATACATCGAGCCCTGCAGCCGATACGTGTGCGTACCGGCCGAGGCGAGCAACGGCATGCTGAACGTACCGGTCGAGGCAGCGTCGGAGTCGCTACCCGAATAATCGCTACAGGCGGGCAGAACAAGGACGCCCTGCACCAGCACGCCCAACGTAAACAACGCCCTGGAAAACATCGATCGAATCATTTGAGAGCTCCTCGTGTGCACGCGCACACGTATCTCGGTGCGCCAGCGCACCTCAGTCCCGGGGCCCGGCGCCTCGCCCACAGCATGTGGTGCGACGCGTCCAGACCTTGCGAAGCTCGCACGCCGAGCGTCGCGAGCTCCTATCCACACCTGAAGCGCCACCCGCTCGTCGTTACGTTGCCGACGTGAGAAGTTCGGAAAAGAGAGCACGGCCGGACACCCGCAGCAGCTACACGCCTCAGTCGCTCGATAGCCACGGAGCAGACGAGCGCGAGCTGATCAGGCCCTGAGGTCGCCCGCGGCTGGCAGCTCTGCCCGTGGAGCTTGCTTCGACCGCGCTCGGCGCCAGCGCCAGCCGGAGAAGTACGCGCAGGCGAGCATGAAGGCGCCCGCAGCACTCGAGAGCGCAATCCCCAGATTCATGAGGCCTCTGCTAGGGCGGATGGCCGTCGCCTCGCGAGTCTGCACCAACACGAAGTAACCGGTGCCTCCCACGGGAGCGAACGCTGCCAACCAGGCGTCGCCGAGCAGTGGGTCGACGTAGTCGCTGCGCTGGAGTGGCGCTGCCGACCCCAGCTCGAATTGCCGCGACGACACGACGCCTCGGAAGGCAGCGCCGAGCTCTCGCGCCAGGGGCGCGTCGAGGGTCACCTTTCTGCCGCGGTGCAAGGCGGGGTGTGCAAGGAACGTAAACTCTGCGGGTGGGCCGCTCTCGGTCGCGGGCGGCTCGCCTTCGAAAGGTCCGAGCAGCACGGTCAGCTGGTCGCTACCCGTGCCTCGCGGCACGCTCGGCAGGGCAAGCGTAGAGGCGACCGTGATGCTCCCCGTCACGGCTCCAGACCAGTTGTCCCCGTCCATGAGGGGAGTGGCCATGGCAAACCTGAGTCGCTGCGAGACCGAGGACCGATACGCCTCTCGCACGTAGGTCGCTGGCTCGAGCTCCGCCACCTGCGCACGCGCGCTCCTGAAGTAGTGCTCGAACACGAATCGTTGCGCCCGCTGTCCTGCCACCGTCAGCTCGTCCGAGACGCGGCAGCGCACGCAGCCCGTGGCGTCGACCACCATCATCGTCGAAAACCTCGAAGCGTGTCGCGCCTTGTCCGGGTGTTGCTTGCTCCGGGCATGCGACGTGAGGCCCGGCCGGCGCGCGTCGATCCGAGGTATACGCTGGA